>JARROU010000058.1:0-6228 GCA_037383585.1 Campylobacterales bacterium
CAGGGATCGCAGAGCCAGACAAAGACCGGCAATACCGTTATGGGGACCCTGCAAGAGGCACTCAAGCGTCTCGGCATCGACTCCAAGCCCGTCGCCTCGGGCCGCACGGATGCCGGGGTGCACGCTTTTGCGCAGGTCGTCCACCTCGACCTACCTCCGCACTGGTCGTCGCTTTCAAAACTCCGGCGGGCCCTGGAGCACCAGCTCCCCGCTTCGATCCGTATCCGGCGGATCGAAGCGGCTTCGGACGACTTTCACGCCCGCTTCAGCGCCAAACGGCGGGTCTACCGCTATATTATGAGCGACAGAATCTCCAATCCGTTCGAAGCGGATTTCGTCACGTTTACCCCTCCGCTGGACTTTAAACGTATCGATGAGGCCATGCGTCTTTTCGAAGGCGAACATGATTTCGAATATTTCAAAAAAACCGGTTCGGACGTCAAGCATCATGTGCGCACCGTCTACAAGGCCTTCGCCTATCGCCACCGGGGCTACACCGTGCTCTATTTCGAGGCCAACGGCTACCTGCGTTCCCAGATCCGGATGATGGCGGATACCGTGCTGAAAGTCAATGCGGGAAAAATGAACCTGCAGCAGCTCAAAGAGCAGATCGATGCCAAAGTGCGCCACAGCACCGATCTCGCTCCGGCCGCAGGGCTCTACCTCTCCAGGATCATCTACTGACGAAATACTTTAGTCAATTGGACTAAAAGATATTGATGCAACTTGAAGCCATTAACTTTTTACGCTAAAATCACATTCGTAAAATTTTTAATATCAATGCCGGAATCCATGCCGGGTTTCGCAGAAAATACCAAGGAGTTTTCAGATGGCCAAACATCAGTTTCAGACCGAGATCAACCAGCTGCTTCAGCTGATGATCCACTCGCTCTATTCCAACAAAGAGATTTTCCTTCGCGAGCTGGTTTCTAACGCATCGGATGCCCTCGACAAGCTCAACATGCTTCACCTGACCGACGATGCCTACAAAGGCGTTGACTTCGCGCCGCGCATCGACCTCGCGATCGACAAAGAGGCGAAAACACTGACGGTCAGCGACGCCGGGATCGGCATGAACGACGAAGACCTCGTCGCCAACCTCGGTACCATCGCCAAATCGGGTACAAAAGCGTTCCTGGAGAACCTCTCGGGCGACGCGAAAAAAGATTCGCAGCTTATCGGCCAGTTCGGGGTCGGCTTCTATGCCGCCTTCATGGTCGCGGACAAGATCGAAGTCGTCACGAAGAAAGCCGGCGAGGAACAGGCGTACAAATGGATCTCCGCAGGCGACGGCGAGTTCGACATCGAAAAAGCCGAAAAAGAGGGGCACGGCACAAGCATCACCCTTCACCTCAAAGAAGAGGACGCCGAGTTCCTCGAGACCCACCGCATCGAAAGCATCATCCAGAAGTACTCCAACCACATCCCCTTCCCTATTTTCATGGACAAGGAGAACTTCATCCCCGCCGAGCGCGATGAAGAAGGCAACGAGACGAAGCCCTCTTCGACCGAGATCAAGAACGAGCAGATCAACAAGGCTTCCGCACTCTGGACCCTTTCGAAGTCCGATATCAGCGACGACGAGTACAAAGAGTTCTACAGCTCCCTGTCACACGACTCCTCCGAGCCGATCACGTGGCTGCACCATAAAGCCGAGGGAGCGATCGAGTACACGACCCTCTTCTACATCCCGTCCAAGGCACCGATGGACCTCTACCGCGTTGACTACCAGCCGGGCGTGAAGCTCTACATCAACCGTGTCTTCATTACCGACGACGACAAAGAGCTGATGCCGACGTATCTGCGCTTCCTGCGCGGGGTCATCGACTCGGCGGACCTGCCGCTCAACGTCAGCCGCGAGATCCTGCAGTCCAACCCGGTCATGAACAAGATCCAGAACGCCTCGGTCAAGAAGGTGCTCGGCGAGCTGGCCAAGCTCAAGAAAAAAGACGCCGAAAAGTACGACGCGTTCTACAAAGAGTTCGGTAACGTCATCAAAGAGGGGCTCTACAGCGACTTCGGCAACCGCGAGAAGATCCTGGAGCTGCTGAAGTTCAATACGCTGAATTCCGATGAGACGACGGACATCGAGTCGTTCGTCACCAAAGTCGACGAGACGAAAAAAGAGATCTATTACATCACCGGCAAGATGAGCCTGCAGATGCTCAAGAACTCCCCGCAGCTCGAGCGCTTCAAGGCCAAGGGCATCGACGTACTGATCCTGGGCGAAGAGATCGACACCATCGTCTTCCCGATGGTCACGGAGTACAAAGAGTACAAGTTCGTCAACGTCGCCGACGCGCAGTTCGAAGAGTCTGAAGAGGAGAAAACAGCTGACGAAGAAACGGCCAAAGAGTTCGAAGGACTCATCAAGGAGTTCACCGACGCCCTCGGTGATAAAGTCTCCAAAGTCGAGATCACCAAGGACCTCACCGACTCGCCGGTCTGCCTGAAAATCGACAAGGAAGACCCGAACTACCAGATGGCGCAGATGATGAAACAGATGGGCGGCGGCATGGGGATGGAGCTCCCGGAAGTCAAGCCGATCCTGCAGATCAACCCGAACCACGAGCTGCTCGGCAAGCTCAAGGATTCCGCGGACCAGAACCTCATCGGCGACGCGGCTTTCGTCCTGCTCGACCAGGCGAAACTCTTCGAGGGTGCGGAACTCGACGACACCGCCGGGTTCATCACCCGCCTCAACCGCATCATGGCAAAAGCGCTGTAAAGCGTGCAACGGCCCGCGCATACTGCGGGCACCTCTATTGAACGATTTTCACAAGGAACCCGCTTGATCCCCAAACGCTTTGAACCGCTGCTGTTTGCCCTTTTGATGTCAATGTTCATGTCGTTTTTCATGTCCTTCGTCATCACCTTTATCAACCTCGGCTTCATCGAAAGCTTCGTCGCCCAATGGCTCGGTGCCTTCTGGAAAGCATTTATGGTCGCGTTCCCGACGATCCTGCTCGTCGTGCCGTCGGTCCGAAAACTCGTCGGGGTGCTCGTCAAGCCCTAAAACGCCAGCCTCTTCAAAACTGCACGCAGCATCAGCAACGCCGAGGGAAGCGCTGCGTTCGTGCGTCACGGTATTCTAAACCTGAATCTTCTTGCCGCCCGGCACTTTCAATCAGGAGTCACGACGAAAAAGTGTATAGTATACTAGAGTGTTTATGGGAGAACAGCCATGACAAAGACAGGAACACAACAAAGTATCCGGATAATGAAAAACGGCCCGTATGTCGTCAGAGGCAGTATCCCGCTCGCCGTTCAGACCATCGGCGTTAACAGCGAAGGAGAAGCGGTCCGATGGATCGAGGGCGAACGCTATCCCCTGAAGGCGAGCTACAGCCTCTGCCGCTGTGGGCAGTCGAAGAAGCATCCCTTCTGCGACGGGACGCACGCGAACATCAATTTCGACGGCACGGAAACGGCCGACCGTTCGCCGATCCTGGAACTCTCGAAATCCTACGAGGGGCCGGACATTACCTTGACCGACGCCAAATGCTTCTGTGCCCTCGCCCGCTTCTGCGATCCGCACGGCGGGGTCTGGAACATGGTAAAGCTGTCGGACGACCCGGAAATACGCGCAGTCTTTCTGCAGGAAGTTTGGGACTGCCCCGCCGGACGCCTGGTCGCATGGGACAATAAAACGGGCAAAGCAATCGAACCGCATTTCGAGCCCTCCATCATCCTGATCGAGGACCCGCAAAAACGGTGCAGCGGACCGATCTGGGTCCGCGGCGGCATCCCGATTATCGGGGCGGACGGTACGCCCTATGAAAGACGCAACCGCGTCACGCTCTGCCGATGCGGAGCGTCGCAGAACAAACCTTTTTGCGACGCGAAGCACCTCTTGACGCATTTTACCGCGACATAAGCAGGACTGTCCCGCTATTGTCTTTCATCCGGCGCGCGCTTCTTCGCACGGATGAACCGTATCCGGAGCAAAGCGTGCCTACGTGCTGCACCTTCATTTCCTTCATCAACCATTAGGTTCATCTTCTAGTCATGTTTTCCCTTGCGAGATCTTACCGGAATCATATATAATACTCCCTATTCTCATACGTTACTTATTTTTGCAAAACGGGATGATCAACGTAAAAAAAGGAAGTGAAGTCCTATACGGTTATTTCAATCATCAACAGCAATAAGGCACCAAGATGCACACAAAAAGGTACTGTCCTCACTGCGGAAGTTTTGATATCACGAGGGTCCATAGAGGCTTTATTAAAAAAATAATCATGAGAAAGCCGCCTCAGTATAAATGCCATGTATGCAAACGCTCCTTTTCGGAAACGTATATGGATGACAATATTTCGGTCACGGATCCGTTTTCCCCCTCCTGATACTCCATAGTACGATGAAACGCCTGTACCTTTTCGCTCCCGCATTCCAAGCAACAGAAGACACCCCAACCGAATCATGCAATCCAAGACGCTCTATCTGATCGCTTCGGACGCACTTCTTTTTGTTCATGCGCTGTTTGTCCTGTTCATCGTCTGCGGTCTGCTGCTGATCCTTGCGGGAAAGGTCCATTCATGGTCCTGGGTCCGAAACCCATGGTTTCGTCTGGCACATCTCGGCGGCATCGGCATTGTCGTATTGCAGTCGTGGCTGGGAGAGATCTGTCCGCTGACGCGTTGGGAGGTGATGCTGCGTTCCAGGGCCGGGGAGAGCGCATATGCGGGCGCTTTTATCGCACACTGGCTCGAGGCGCTTTTGTATTACCGTTTCGCGGAGTGGGTTTTTACCTGTGTATACACCTTGTTCGCTGCTGCGGTGCTTGCCGCCTGGTTTTGGGTGCCTCCGCGTCCCTTTCATCGCCAAAAATGACCTCGCGTTCCACGCGGCTTCTTACGCCGCCGATGGAGAAAGCGCGCATTGTCCACAGAGATATCTTTTTATCATTTGATGTATAATAGACAATTGCACGAATCAATACACCTAGGAAGCGAAGGAGAATGCGATGGATTATGTCACGATCACGGGACGGAATATCGAGCTTACCGAGACCCTTAAAAGTCATATCGAAAATGCCGTAGAGCAGCTCAAAACCTACAACCTGGATATCATCTCGGTCAAAGTCGTCGTCTCCGCCCAGGAAAAATGGCGGAACAATAAAAAAGGCTTCGGCGTCGAATTCATCATCAACATGGCCAAGAAGAACAGCATCGTCGTCAAACAGATGGACAAAGACCTCCATGCTGCGATTGACCTGGCGATCGACCGGGCGAAAAAAGTGCTTCGGCGCCATCACGACAAGATCACCGACCGGAGAATGAAAGAGGACGAACGGCCCGAAGAGCTCAAAGGGGCCGAAATCGCGGAAGAGGCGATCAAGGAGTCCCTAGGCTTCGTCGACGAACTCGTCCCGCACAACCTTGATATCGACAAACCGACGGAAATCGAAGATGCCATCGCAATCCTAAAAGAGAGTGCCAAACACTTCATCGTTTTCGAGGATCTTGAAGGCAAGATGCGGGTGCTCTACAAGCGCACCGACGGCAAGTTCGGCCTATATTAGAAAAACCGTGCATCGGGTTCCCACATCATCTCGAAAACGGAGATTGCGCATTGTCCGGGGAAAGGTTGTCGTACCGGCTCCACGAGTGTATGTTAACGGTTGACTACACCCTTTTCGCAGTAGTGCTGTTTGTTGCCCGCTTTTGAATACGTCCGCGTCTTTTCTACAGACAAAAGGCATCTTCGCGAAAATAAATGCTACGATGTAAATATAATTTGCAGTTATTTTGATGCGTGAGGAATGGTCCTAATGGAACAACATAATAATACCGATCCGAATTCATCCATGGTCTACCTGGTGGGCGGCGGCCTCGCCTCGCTGGCCAGTGCCGTCTATCTGACCAAGGATGCAGGTGTTCCGGGAGAAAATATCCACATTCTGGAACAAGACAGCATCGTCGGCGGGGCCTGTGACGGAGCCGGCGATACGCAGAATGGCTATGTAATACGTGGCGGGCGTATGCATGAAGCGCATTACGTCTGTTATTGGGATCTGCTTTCCAACATCCCTTCTTACGACGATCCGAACATATCTGTTACCGAAGAGACGTTCGAGTTCAGCTCGCGTTTCGTTTCCAATGCACAAGCCCGCCTGTTGCGCGAAGGCAAAAAGTTGGACGTTTCCACTTTCGGTCTTTCATGGGCGGATCGGCTCGCTTTGCTGAAACTGACGCTCTCCTCCGAAGCTGCATTGGGAAAAAAACG
>JARROU010000059.1:0-6881 GCA_037383585.1 Campylobacterales bacterium
TTGATGCGAAAAAAATACTGGAGTTATTTAGTCTGCAAGATTATTTACCCAGCGGAAAGCGTGTCCTTCAAAATGTCAAGCCCACTTCAACGGAAAACCTTCATCTCAAACGATTGACCCGAAGAAGACGCCAGCTCGTGATCGAAAAAGTAGCGATCATGAATCGTCTCGGTAGTGATTTACAAGCGATCTCGCCAGGACTTCTTGCTATTACCGGGAAAATTGACAATCTGTGGTTTCTCCGCTTTCTCACCTATAAAAATGATATCAGAAAACTGGCTACGCTCAGATATGGAACCCTTTTTAATATCAAAGGTGTTGGTAAAAAATTTGCAGACACAATTCATCAGTGGCAACAAGAAGCGCACTTTGCGGAAGAAGTAGTATATACCGCTTCAATGATCCATGAAGATGCCTTGCGTATTTTGCAGCTTTTAGTGCATATTAAAGCACTTGACAAACAAATTGCGGCACTGTGCCAAAGCTCGGAAATTGCCTCACGTATTATGAGCATTCCAGGCTTTGGAACTATCAGTTGTGCAGAACTTGCAGCAGAGATTGGAACATTTGATCGATTTGACGCCGAAGGGTCTCTCGCACTGTACGTAGGAATGACTAACCTTGATAACAGTTCCGGGAAATTCAAAGGTTCAAAGCGTTCTAAACAGGTTAACAGACATGCGAAAATGGCAATGATAAATGCTGTTTCAAAGCATATCAGATGGGTGGAACAGTCAAAAAAATACTATGACAAAAAACGCATGGAAGGAAAATCTCACCAGCAAGCAGTAAGATCATTAGGACGACATCTTATCCGCGTTATCTGGTCAATGGTTAGCAGAGGAAAAGACTATGAAATAAGATAATCTCAGTAAAAATACAGGAGGAATGTTCAGCTCTTAAATCTTCAATTTTAAATCAAAGAAAAAATACAAAATATTCACTTTCAATGAAAAACATTCAGAGCTGACCGCAATTTGGATTTCTGCTATAATCAACAATAAGTCAATCTATGGCCATAACAAATGCAAAAAAACGACATTATTACTTATCTCAACGATCACAAAGAAGAGTTCAAAAACCGTTTCGGCATCGCGAAAATGGCGCTCTTCGGCTCATTTGCGCGAAACGAGGCGGATGAGAGCAGCGATATTGACCTGCTCGTGCGCTATGTGAACAATCCCGGGGACGTTTATACGAACAAACGGCATTTAAAAAAACTTCTGCAGGAACATTTTCACCGCTCTGTGGATATCGCCAACGAAAAATGCCTCAAACCCTATGCAAAAGATGACATCTTAAAAGACGCCATCTATGTCTGACAACCTCAAAAACCTCCTTGCCGTTCTTGAGGCGATCGAAAAGATCGAACGCTACTCAGCTCCTTTCGACAATGATGATGACTTTTTTCATCATGAGATCAATTTTGATGCCACCATGATGCAGTTTGTCGTTATAGGTGAGATGGTCGAAAAAATTGACAACGCTCTGAAAAAAGAACATTCTGAAATTCCATGGCGTGAGATAAAGGATTTCCGAAACATCGTTGCGCACGATTACTTCGGTGTCGACTCGGAAGAGATCTGGAGCATTATCAAAACACACCTGCCGGAACTCAAAGAAAAAATTCAAAAGCTTATTATTCAGATTCAGGGAAAACCTGTCGATTAATACATGATGTCCCTCTCCAAATCCCTCTACACCCGCGGAATCCAATGTCCCAAATCCCTCTGGCTGAAAAAGTACAATCCGGACGTTTTAACCCCGCCCGATGCGGCGGCGCTGGCGCGGTTCGAGACGGGGAACGTCGTCGGCGACCTGGCGTGCGACCTCTTTCCCGGCGGGCGGGAGGTTGATTATGATGCTTCCGATTTCGCGGGGATGGCCGAGACGACGAAGCGGTGGCTTGACGAGGGGCTGGAGCACGTCTACGAAGCGACGTTCATCTACGAGGGGATCGTCGTCATGGTCGATATTCTGCGGCGCTCTCCCGGCGGCGTCGAGATCTACGAGGTCAAAAGCTCCGGCGACGTCAAGGAGATCTACCTGCACGACGTCTCCATCCAGCAGTACGTGCTGGAGCGGCTGGGCTACAACGTGCTCAGAAGTCACGTCGTGCACATCGACACCTCCTACGTCCGGGGCGATGCGCTCGACCTGCACGGCCTCTTCAAGATCGTCGACGTCACCGCCGAAGCCGACGCGCTGCAATCCGACATCCCGCTAAAACTCTCCGAGTTCGAAACGTACCTCGCCGACCGCGTCCACGAACCGGCCATCGAGATCGGGAAGCAGTGCAAAAAGCCCTACGACTGCGACGCCATCGACTACTGCTGGAAAGTGCAGCGCAATATCCCCGACTATTCCGTCTTCAACATCTTCAGCCTCGGCAGTAAAAAGCAGGTCGAGCTCTACGAGCGTGGCATCGTCAATATCGAGGACATCCCCGACGACTACCCGATGACCGCTGCGCAGAAGAAAAAAGTCGATATCGTAAAGCAACACAAAGTCCATATCGACCAAGAGCAGATCGAGGCGTTTCTGGGCACCCTAACCAACCCGCTCTACCACCTCGATTTCGATACCTTCCAGCAGGCCGTGCCGAAGTGGAAAGGCATCAAGCCCTACCAGCAGATCCCGTTCCAGTTCTCGCTGCATATCGAACACCAGGGCGGCACGCTGGAGCACCGCGAATTCCTGGCGCGCGAAGGCATCGACCCCCGCCGAGAGCTGGCGCAAAGACTGGTCGAGGAGATCCCCGCCGGCGTGACCGCGCTTGCCTACAACATGGCCTTCGAAAAGCGCGTCATCGCCGATCTGGCCGACGCCTTCCCCGATCTGGCCGGACACCTCCTCGCGATCAACGAGAACATGAAAGACCTCATGGTCCCCTTCCAAAAACAGCATTACGTCACCCCCGACATGCGGGGCAGCTACTCCATCAAATACGTCCTCCCCGCCCTCGTCCCGGAGATGGAACAGGCCTACAAACAGCTCGAAGGTGTGCAGAACGGCGGCGACGCCATGCTCGCCTTCGCGCACCTGGAATCCGTGCCCCCCGAAAAGCGCCCCGAAGTCCGCAGCGCCCTGCTGCGCTACTGCGAACTCGACACGCTGGCGATGGTCAAGATTTTACAGGCGTTGAGAACAGCCGTCGGCTAAGAAGCGCATCAATGACGGCCTATCCCAGCATGTATTTGAGGTCGGACGTGGCGGTGGGGTACGCCATCAGCATCGTTTTGAGCTCCTCCGCCTTCGTCTTCGTGCGGATCGCCAGGGCGCAGAGGTTGATGACATCCGGGGCGCTGTGGCGCAGCAGCGTCGCCCCCAGCAAAACGCCGTCGCTGCCCACCACCATTTTGTAAAAGCCCGCTTCCTCGCCCAGGCGGCGCGACGAAGGCCAGGGGGCCGTTTCGCCCCGGTGCACCTCATAAGAAAGCCCCCCGGCTTCGGCCTCCGCCTCGGTCAGGCCGACCGTCGCCAGGGGCGGATGCGCATAAAGCGCGGCGGGCACGAGGGTGTAATCCATCGCCTCCGCGTTCCGCCCCAGCATATTGAGCGCCGCAGTGCGCCCCTGCGCATCGGCGACCGTCGCGAGCCGGTAGGGCGTTTCCGTGCAGTCGCCGGCGGCATAGACCCTGGGGTTGGAGACGCTTTGCATGAACGCGTTGACCTTGATGCCCTTCCCCGTAGCGTCGACGCCGCCCAGATCGCCGTCGAGCACCGATAGGTCGGCTTTCCGCCCGATCGTCTCGAAGATCGCGTCGGCGCGGAACCGTTCGCCGGCCTCGGTCACGGCCGCCACTCCCCGTTCCTCTTTGACGACGCGCGCAACGGGGGCCTCCGTGACCACCTCGATGCCCGCCGATGCGGAGTGCTCCAGGAACCGCTGCACCGCTTCGGCATCGAACCCCTTGAGAAGGCGCTCGGAACGGTGCAGGATCGTCACACGGCTTCCCAGCGCGGCGGCGACATGGGCGAACTCGAACGCGATGACCCCGCCGCCGATAAACAGCAGGCGTTCGGGCAGGGATTGCAGGTCGAGGAAATCGTCGCTGGTACCGAGATGCTCGGAGCCGGGGATGCCACTGCGGCGGGGAACGGAGCCCGTTGCCAGAAGGATGCGCTCCGCCGAAAGCAGCGTGTCGCCGACGCGCAGCTGCGACGGCGAGACGAACACGGCGCGGCCGTCGATCAGCGCGGCCGATTTCTCGATATGACGGCGGGTGCGTTCGGGCACGCTTCCGGTAAAGGCGTTTTTCAGGGCCTGCAGCTGCGCCCAGCTGCTGTGCGGCATCGTCTCGAAGCCTCTGCCCAGCAGATCACGGACCCGGCCCCGCGCTTCGGCGTGCGCCGCGAGGTACTTCTTGGGCTGGCACCCCGTAAGCGAGCAGACCCCTCCCAGCGGCGGGGGCGCCACGACGGCGATGCGCCGCCCACTCCCCGCGAGGGCGGCGAGGGCGGTCTGTGCCGCCGTGCCGCTGCCAACGATGACGACGTCAAAATCCTCTTTTCGCATGGACGCTCCTTTGCAACAGTGTAGCATGAAGCCGCGGACGTTGCCCAAACGCCGCGAATAAGGTAAAATCGTCGAAAAGCCAGGAAAGCCGCAGCATGATCGACTACCGAAAGAAAATCACGACCCACCGGGAGTTCTACCCCATCGACGACCTCGACTACTCCGTCGAGAGCGACCGGGGGCGCATCCTCTCCGCGCCGGCGGTTCGGCGACTGCAGAAGCGCACGCAGGTCTTCGCGCTCGAGCTCAACGCCTCCATCCGCACCCGCCTGACCCACTCGCTCGAAGTCGGCCAGACCGCCCGCTTCATTACGAGGAGCATCCTCTCCAGGCTCGAAGAACAGGGGCTGGGCACCTGCGGGCTCGAAGGGCTGGAAAACGCCTTCGTCTCCACGGCGGAGATGACGAGCCTTCTGCACGACATCGGCAACCCGCCCTTCGGGCACTTCGCCGAACAGACCATCAACAAATGGATGAAAGAGCATGCCCTGCCCCTGCTCGACGACTTCCCCGTCGGCTCCGACGAGGCCGAAGCGCTCAAGGCGGTCATCGCCCGCGACATCTGCAGCTACGACGGCAACGCCCAGGCGATCCGGGTCATCACGAAGCTGCAGCGGCTCAACCTCTCCTACACCCAGACGCTGGCGGTGCTCAAGTACACCCGGGGCGCGTTCGAAGCGCGGCCCGCAAAGGGCGAACCGTTCGACTACCTCAAGAAAAAACCGGGCTATTACTACAGCGAGAAAGCGATCGTCGAAAAGATCCAGGCCGAGCTAAAGGTCGATCCCGGGCACCGCTTCCCGGTCACCTACATCATGGAGGCGGCCGACGACATCTCCTACCTGACCGCCGACCTTGAAGACTCCGTCGAGAAAGGGATCCTCAGCCTCGACGAGGTCTACCATCTCATCAGGGCCGAATGCGAAAAGGAGCACGAGGACTACCTGCTCTAGGTCATACAGGACCGCTACGAAAAGGCGAAACAGAACGAGGAGCCCTACCGGTTCAACCTCTTCTTCACCCTCACGCGGGCCAAGCTCGTCACCGCACTCGTCAACCACGTGGCGGACATCTACGTCCAAAACCACGAAGCCGTGTTCAACGGCGCCTTCAACGCCGCCCTGCTCGACTATGACACCGAAAGCAAATACAACAAGGCCGTCCGGATCCTCGAGCGTATCTCGGCCGAATACATCTACCAGAACCGCTCCGTGCAGACCCTGGAGCTGCAGGGCTACAGCATCGTCAACGG
Organism: Campylobacterales bacterium; assembly: GCA_037383585.1. Classification (GTDB taxonomy): domain Bacteria; phylum Campylobacterota; class Campylobacteria; order Campylobacterales; family Sulfurimonadaceae; genus Thiomicrolovo. The sequence continues at coordinate 5,772 of JARROU010000059.1, forward strand.
GCTGTTCGACCATTACAAACCGCTGCTCGAAGTGAGCGGGGAGGATTTCGCGAAACTGCTGAGAAACGAGCCCATTGAGTGCTTCATCTCGATGCGGCTCGTGCGGCGGCTTTCTCCGAAACAGATCGTCGCCTACAAAAACGACGTGGAAAAGCTCGACAAAGCGGACGACGCATCCTACGCCATCTTGGAATGGTACTACCGCGTGCGGCTCGTCACCGACTACATCAGCGGCATGACCGACGACTTCGCGCTGCACGAATACAAAACGCTCACAGCGCTCTAACGGCAGCGCCCCGCTGCCCCGTTTCCGCCCCCAAACGCCCCCATAAAACAGCTTTCCATCCAATTCCCTTGACAAATGAACATATGTCCGTTAAAATGGCCTCAATTGATTGAACATATGTTCATAAAAAGGTAAAAAATGCGTATGAAAAGACGACAACGCTGTATCGGGTTTTCGGCCCGGCACCGCTGTTTCAAACCCTGCGGCAAGCGGCAGAGCGAACTGCAGAGCGTCGAACTCGAAGCGGACGAGCTCGAAGCGATCCGCCTGACGGATTACGAGGGGCTCTACCAGCAAGAGTGCGCCGAGAGGATGCAGATCTCGCGGACCACCTTTTCACGGACGATCGAAAGCGCGCGACGGAAAATCGCCGATGCGCTTCTGAATGGAAAATCAATCAATATCAAAGATAATATCCATACAAAGGAGCCCACATGAAAGTGGCATTTCCAACCAACAACGGCGAAAAGATCGCCAAGCACGCCTCGCTGTGCAAAAGTTTTCTCATCGTCGATACCGAAACGGGCGAAAGCATGACAGTATCCAACCCACTGAAAGACGAGAAGATCATCCCGCACCGGGGAGACCACCACGGAGAAAAACTTCACCGGGGAACGGGGCGTATCGTACCGCAGCTGCTTGCCGAGCAGGGGGTCGCGTATTACGTCTGTCTCGAAGCGGGCGAAGGACTGCAGTCGCGTTTGCGAAGCAGCGGTATCAGCGTCTCCGTCGTGACCGAAAAGCGGATTGACGAAGTCCTGAAGCAGCTCGGCGACCTGCAGCCGGCCAAGTGGCATACCGAAGCGCCCGTCGCAACGGCGTTC
>JARROU010000060.1:0-6111 GCA_037383585.1 Campylobacterales bacterium
CAGCTGTTCAAGCATCCTGCCTCCTGTTAGGGTGCCAGCCGTCCCGTTTTGTACAGGGAAGGGTCGAACTCGATAACGGTCTGCGGGTCGTAGTGCAGTGCTCCCTCTTTCTTCCCGGGATACTCCACGCGGCTTAGAAAATGCTGCATGACGCTGATGCGGGCGTGTTTTTTGCTGTCGCTGTGCACGATGTACCAGGGGGCGAATTCGAAACTCGTGCGTTCGAACATGGCATCACGCGCTTTCGAATAGGGCTTCCACAATGCCTGCGCCTTTTCATCGATGGGGCTGAATTTCCACTGTTTGAGCGGATCGTCTTTTCGGGCACGGAGGCGCTTTTTCTGTTCTTCTTTCGAAATATCGAGGTAGTATTTGAAAAAACGGATCTCCCCGTGGGTCAGCAGCCGCTCGAAATTGCCGACCTCCTCAACGAAGCGGCGGTACTGCAACTCGCTGCAAAACCCCATGACCCGCTCTACCCCTGCACGGTTGTACCAGCTTCGGTTGAAAAAGACGATCTCTCCGCCGACGGGCAGATGCGGCACAAAGCGCTGGAAGTACCAGGCGCTGTTGTCGCGGTCGGAGGGCTTGCCCAGCGCCACCGTCCGTACCTCCCGGGGACTCAGATGCTCGCAGAAGCGCTTGATCGTCCCGTCCTTGCCGGCGGCGTCCCTGCCCTCGAAAAGCACGCACACTTTTTTATCCTCATCGATCACGCTTTTATGAAACTTCACCAACTCCACCTGAAGCGCATAGAGCATTTTCTTGTAAACCTTTTTCCTCATCAGATCACCTCGATCCCCAGGCGCTTGCGGTAATAGCGCAGAACCGACATCTTGACGACGTCGTTGAACACAAACCATGACAGGGCGTAGACCCAGACGGCCGCGGCGGCATCCCATCCGATCGGCATCATAAGCCCGAAACCGTAAACGCCGACGACGGTCCCGGCGACGGCACTGAGCAGCGAGGCCCACAGCAGCCGCGCCGACGGAAAGGGACGGCGGAAAAACCAGTCGTCGATGCGGGTATTGAAAATCGTACCGTGCCCGGCGACGATCAGCTTGACGAAAAAGAGCGACTGCACAAAATCGAGTGTCAGATGCATAAACGACATCGTAATCCAGAACAGGGTGAACGAGGAAAGGACCCCGGCGACGCCCAGCCAGGTCGCCAGGACGAAAACCTCTTTCATATCCCAGCGCACCGGCTTTTCGCGCACTTTCGTGTTGTCGTAGGCGATCGTCATGATCGGAATGTCGTTGAGCAGCGCCAGGAGGATGATCATCAATGCCGTGACGGGATAAAAGTCGTAGATGACGATGGCAAGCGTCATGAAGATGATGACGCGGACCGTCTCCGCGATGCGGAAGATGGTGTAGCTTTTCATCCGCTCGAAAATCTGCCGCGCCACCTTGATCGCGTCGACGATGACATGCAGCCCCGGGGCCGTCAGCACGATATCGGCCGCCGCGCGGGCCGCGTCCGTCGCCCCGTCGACCGCGATACCGCAGTCGGCTTTTTTCAGCGCCGGCGCATCGTTGACGCCGTCGCCCGTCATCCCGACGATGTGGTCCGCTTTCTGCAGTTCGTCGACGATGAAATATTTGTCCTCCGGATACACCTGCGCAAATCCGTGCGCCGCCTCGATCAGCGCGACGATCTCCGATTCGTGTTTCTTGACCGCTCCTTTTGGGATCGGCATGTTATAGAGTTCGCGCTGGACCTTCTGCAGGATCTCGCGCACCTTTGCATCGACCTCGCCCGCATCCGCGTGCGGCATCACCGCCTGCGTGATCGCCGACGTCAGCACCTTGGAAAGATAAAGGTACTCCTCGATCGATTCGCCCTTGAGCGCGCGGACGTCTTCGATCGTTTCTCCGATGTTCAGCAGCTTGGCGATATACGTGGCTACGGCGATATTGTCGCCGGTGACCATTTTGACCGAAATTCCTTTGGCCTCGGCCTCTTCGACCGACTGTTTCGAATCGGTTCTCGGAGGATCGAACAGCGGCAGCAGGCCGACGAAGTGATACACGTCCTCGTCGCATTTCCGGTAGGCGACGCCCAGCGTGCGGAACCCTTTGTCCGCGAACTCCCGGACCTGATCGTACGCCTTTTCCCGATCAAATTCATGCGCGTCGCTCTGTTCGATGATGACCTGGGGCGCCCCCTTGGTCACGACCAGCTCGCACTCTTTCCCGTCGTAGATCCCCTCCGTACGTTTATGAACGGGGTCGAAAGGGAGAAATTCCTTTAACGTCCACTCCTTCAGTTTCGGCCGGAGCGCTTTGCCGTCGATCGTATCGAAGAGGGGGCGCTCGATGGGGTCATCGTTTTCTTCTTTGCTCGCAAGGGCCGCATAGACGTACAGTGCGTCCTCATCGTATCCGTCTGCCATATACGGCTCGGCCAGGCTCATACGGTTCTGCGTCAGCGTCCCGGTCTTGTCCGAACAGAGCACATCCATTCCCGCCAATTCCTCAATGGAGGCCAGCCGGCTCACGATCGCCTCTTTCATCGCCAGCACATGCGCCCCGATGGCCATCGTCACCGTCAGCACCGCCGGCATCGCGACGGGAATGGCCGAAATCGTCAGGACCAGGGAAAAGATCAGCAGTTCGACCGTCGGCTCGTTCCTCTGGATGCCATGATAGACAATGATTGAAATCATTACCAGGGTCAGTAGAATCAGAAAGTTTCCGACCTTGACGACCATCCCCTGGAAGTGGCTGCGGGCTTCGCGTTCCGCCTTGGCCACAAGGCCGACCGTTTTGCCGAAGTAGGTGTGGACACCCGTCCCTGTTACGTGTGCGGTCATCTCTCCCTGCTTCACGATAGCATTGGCGTAGAGGGTGTCGCCGACGTTCTTCTCCACCGGGAGCGATTCCCCCGTCAGGGCGGACTGGTCAATCTGGACGTATTCACTGACACTGAGCAGTTTCGCATCGGCCGGGACGATATCGCCGATCTGCACTTTTATGACGTCATCGGGCACCACACGGATCGCATCGATCTGCTGCCATTTGCCGTCGCGGATCACCAGGGCGCGTCGCGCCAGTTTCTTCTTCAACACGGCGATGGCACTCAGCGCCTTGGACTCCTGGTAGAAATCGACGATGGCGTTGACCATCAGCATTATGACGATGATCGTAAACTCTTCCCACCGCTTGACAGAAAACGACAAGACCGCCGCCACCTCGATCATCCAGGGGATCGGCCCCCAGAAACGCCGCAGCAGCCGTCGAACCCATGATTCCTCTTTTGCTTCGATCGTATTGGGACCGTACTGTTCAAGCCGGGCTTCCGCTTCGGCCTGACTAAGCCCCTGTTTTTGCGTGAGTTCTGTCTGCGACGCTTCTGCCATCATGTCTCCTTTGACCAGCGTACGTATAAGGGTACATTTTGATCCGTTCGATCAGATGCCTTGTTATGTTCATGCTCTTTGCATCATTGTAGCACTTTAAAATCGGCGACGGAAAACGGATGAAAAATAAAGGGGAAGTCGGGAATGGGGTGATGGGTTATGAGGTGATGGGTAGATGCGTGCGCTTCACTCTAAACGCTTAGCGCTCACCCCATAAGCGAAACGCACCCATCCACGTAAAACAGCCCAAAGGCTGTTTTATCAATAGCCGGAATTGTAGACGAGGGTTGCGATAAACTCGATCAGAGGATTGACCGCGGCAACGGCAAAGATCGTCGCAAACGCCGCAATACCGATGATCGTCTTGAGCGAGAGTGACGCATTCATCATGTAGTACTCGTGTACCCCGTGAATGACCGGCTCTTTCATGAACATGTAGATGATCAGTTTCAGGTAGTAGTACCCGGCGATCGCGGAGTTCAGCGCCATGATAAGCGCCAGAACCGTATAACCGCCGGTGACCGCGGAGCTGATCATGTACAGTTTGCCCCAGAACAGACCGAACGGCGGGATCCCGGCAAGTGACAGCATGAACAGCGCCATCATCACCGCACCGAACGGCATCATCTTGATCATGCCCGCGAACTTCTCGTACGGATGGTCAGAACTCTGGCCCGGCAGCAGATGCTTCTGGCGGTTCACCCACAGCATCGTAAAGGCGCCGAGGTTCGTGAAGCTGAACAGCACCCAGTACAGGAACAGCGCCGTATTCGCCTGCGTTGTCCCGATCAGAACCGCCGCCATAACGAAGCCCGCATGGGAGATGGAGCTGTACGCCAGCATCCGTTTGACGTCGGTCTGCACCAGCGCCCAGATGTTGGCCGCCGTCATCGTGATGACGACCGCCGCGTACAGAACCGCCTGCAACCAGACAACACCGCTGTGTACGAGGAACTCGAACAGACGCATGACGACGATAAAGCCGGCGATTTTCGGAACAATGGACATATAGCCCGCCAGCGCAGCGCTGGAGCCCTCATAGACGTCCGGTGTCCACGTATGGAACGGAACGAGTGAGACTTTGAAGCCGAGGGCCGCCAGCATAAAGACGACGCCGACGAGCAGATAGCCGATGTTCGCATAACCGTCGACGGCCATCACTTCGGCAATCTTGTGAATCTCGACAGAACCGCTGATCGCGTAGAAGATCATCGCCCCGAAGGAGTAGAACCCTGCCGCGAGCGCACCCATCGTAAAGTACTTGACGGCCGCTTCGAACGACTTGGAGCGGTTGTGCAGCGCGATCAGCGTATAGAGCGCCAGTGACGCCGTTTCCAGACCGACAAAGACGAGGATCAGGTTATCCGTCGCGACCATAAACTGGAAGCCGGCGATCATAAACAGGAACAGCGAAAAGTACTCCGGATAGTTGTACTCGTGAAAACGCTTGGACGTCAGTGCGAGCGGAATGAACAGCATAGAAGCACCGACGATGATCAGCTGCGCGAGGATGGAAAGACCGTCCATCAGCATGACGTCGAAGAATCCGAGCATCGTTCCGTTTTGGGTAAAGATGCCTGCGAAATCGACGAGTGCACCGAAATCGAGCAGCAGGAACAGCAGCGACACCATGACGTAGAAAGACTTGTGCAGTCCCTCTTTCGCCAGATCGATCACCAAAATAGAAAGCGCACCGGTGATGGCGATAAGCATCGGGGCCAGGGTCCCAAGGTTCAGTTCACCGATAGATACATTGACAGCTTCCAACATTATTCTGCCTCCCTTTCAACTTCCGCGCCGGCTTCTGTCGCAGCAGCCAGTGCAATTTTTTGTTCGGCCGGGTTCGGGATCGCCGCTTTCGCTTCCGGCGTAATCGCCTTCTCATGCATCAGCTGGACGACGGATTCGACCGAGTTGTTGATCGGCTCAAGGACCGGTTTCGGATAGACGCCGAGCCAGATCGCCAGAACGACCAACGGTGCCAGAGCGACGAGTTCTTTCTTGTTGACGTCCGGGAGGTCTTTGTTCTCCTCTTTCGTTACGTCGCCGAAGAAGGCCTTTTTATACGCCGAAAGCATGTAGATCGCACCGACGATGATCGCAGTACCCGCGATCAGTGTGATCATGTGCGACTGCTGGTAGAAGCCCAACAGGCTCAGGAACTCACCGACGAAGTTGATGGTGAGCGGCAGGCCGACCGAGGCCATCAGCATCACACCGAAAATCGTCGCGTAGCGCGGCATCACCTGTGCCAGACCGCCGAATTCGCTCATCAGTTTCGTATGACGGCGGTCATAGATGACGCCGACGAGCAAGAAGAGCGCGCCGGAGACAACCCCGTGCGCGATCATCAGGAAGACCGAGCCGCTGATCCCTTCGACGTTCATCGCAAAGGTCCCGAGGATAATAACCCCCATGTGCGAGATGGAGCTGTACGCGACGACCTGTTTGATGTCTTCCTGCGCATAAGCGACCATCGCCGTATAGACGATCATGATGATCGCGATGACCGCGATCGGCACCATGAAGAAGACCGACGCGTCCGGGAACATCGGAAGCGAGAAGCGGACAAAGGCGTAGGTCCCCATTTTCAGCAGGATCGCCGCCAGGATGACCGAACCGATGGTCGGCGCCTGCCCGTGGGCGTACGGCAACCAGGTATGGAACGGGAACATCGGTACTTTGATCGCAAAGCCCAGGAAGAACGCGGCGAAAAGCCACAGCTGCAGATCCTGCGGCAGCAC
>JARROU010000061.1:0-2963 GCA_037383585.1 Campylobacterales bacterium
CCGCTGATCTTTTCGCCCGAAGAGAGCAGTCCGATGAAGAAGCCTTCATCTTCGAAAATGATCCGTTCGATCTGGCCGACGAGTTTCAGTGTTTTCATGGGAATGGGGTAATGGGGTGACGGGGTGATGGGGTGACGGGTGCGCTGCGCTTATGGGTGGATGGGTACGCTCCGCTTAGAGGGCAATAAAGCGTATTCAACGGCTTCCTCATCACCTCATCACCCATTTACCCATAAGGCCGCAGGCCGAACCCATCACCCACAAAGCGCGTCAGGCTTTGACGCGCTCGAGCCGTTCCGCTTCCTGGGCTTTGTAGAGCTCCGCGCATCCTTTGGCCAGTTCCCGGATCTTGAGAATGTAGTTCGCACGCTCGGTCTGGGAGATCGCCTTGCGCGCATCGAGGGTATTGAACGTATGGCTGGCCGCCATACAGAGATCGTACGCCGGCAGCGGCAGTTGTGCATCGAGCGCACGCTTGCACTCAAGCGACTTCGCTTCGAAATCGGCAAAGAGCATCGCCGTGTCCGCGACCTCGAAGTTGTATTTGGAGAACTCGATCTCGCCTTCTTTATGGATGTCCCGGTACAGGGTTTTGCCGTGTTCGTTCTCGTTCCAGACAATATCGAATACCGTATCGACGCCCTGCAGGTACATCGCCAGACGCTCGGTTCCGTAGGTGATCTCCACGGCCACCGGGTCGCAGGCAACGCCGCCGACCTGTTGGAAATAGGTAAACTGCGTCACTTCCATCCCGTTGAGCCAGACTTCCCAGCCCAGGCCCCAGGCCCCGAGCGTCGGAGACTCCCAGTTGTCCTCGACGAAGCGGATATCATGCTCTTTGAGGTTGAGACCCAGGTACTCCAGGCTTTTGAGGTAAAGCTCCTGGATATTGTCCGGGCTCGGCTTGATCAGCGCCTGGAACTGGTAGTAGCTCCCCAGATGGTTCGGGTTCTCCCCGTAGCGACCGTCCGTCGGACGGCGGCTGGGGGCGACATAGGCCACCGACCACGGCGTAGAATCGAGCGAACGCAGGAAGGTGGCGGGGTGAAAGGTGCCGGCCCCCGCCGGAATATCGTAAGGCTGCACGATATTGCAGCCCTGTTCCTTCCAAAATTGCTGCAGTTTCAGCAGCAGGTCACTAAATGTCAGCATCTCATCGCCTTGAAAAAAATTACGCAATTATAGCCACTCCATTCTGAGGCCTTATTTGCGGCAGCTGAACGCGGCTAAAATACGCCTCGTTCCCCGTCGAGGTAATCGGACAGTATTCTGGCGTGGTCAAAGACAAGCAGCTGTTCTTCCGCGGCTTTTTTGGAAAAGACATGGACCCGTTTTGCGTCGTCCGCCGCGCGCGGTACCCCCGCCGCCCGGCAGACGAACACCGCCGATGCGGTATGAAAACGCGGATCCCGGTCGGGGGCGGAATAGATCCCCTGCAGGTACATAATCGTCACGTCGAGCGAAATTTCCTCTTTCATCTCGCGTTTGAGCGCATGACTGAGCGTTTCGCCGATGTCGACGAAGCCGCCCGGGAACGCCATGCCGTGCGGCGGGTTTTTCCGCTCGATCAGGACGATGCCCTGAAAACGGTCGCTGCGGTCATAGAGTTCGACAATGCCGTCGACACTGAGATGGGGAGTTTGAATCATGAATAAGGAGCAGCGGCTACGCCGCTGCGAAGTGAAAGATTAGTAATCGCCGGTAAACTTGAAGATAAGGTTGGCGTATCCCTGGTAGAAGGCCGTCGCGGCATAATCCGAATTGCCGCCGCTGACGCCGGCAGCACGTCCGCCCACTTCGATCCCGAAGTTTTCCGACAGATCAAGATTGACACCCGCATCCACGCCGTAATAGGCATCTCCTTCCGTGTCACCAATCGTATTGATGTAGCCGCCGTTGACCCCCAAAAAAATGTTGAAAGCTTCCGCAGGGCGGATCAGGTACTGGAGGGCGACACCGAGGGTGCCCGCCGAATGATATTCATCCGTGTACCAGAAGCTGCCGTCGATAAACGCGCGGTAAAAACGTCCCTCTGCACCCAGTTTCAGGTTAAAAGAAGGTGCTCCAACAGTGTCGGAACTATCGCCCCCGGAACCCTCTTCATTGTACTCTGTTCCGATGTAGCCGGCACCGACGCCGATCAGCCCTTTTACACTATCTTCATCCGCATGCGCGCTCATCCCCATTACCAGCAATGCCGGAAGCATGATTTTCTTAAGCATAGTTCACCTTTACTACAAGTATAACACCTGCTGTGTTTCCCTGATTATACCCACTGCGATTTTAACTGAACTTTAAAGGCACCCATAAAATCACATTATATCCTCGGCCGCACAGCGGCCGCTCGCAAAGGCCCACTGAAAGTTGTAGCCGCCCAGTTCGCCGGTCACGTCCGCGGCCTCGCCGACGAAGTACAGTCCTTCGACCTTCCTGCTCTCGCAGGAGGGATGCTTCAGTTCTGCGCAGGCAACACCGCCCTTGCTTACTTCCGCCTTGGTGAATCCGAAGGTGCCGGCGGGAGCGAACGTATACTCGTTCAGGGAGTGCAGCCGACGTTTTTCTTCCCCGTTCAGGGCGCTGCAGGGTTTGTCGTCCATCTCCAGGTGCTCCAGGAACTGCGCGACAAAGCGCTTGGGCAGCGGCAGCGCCGTCGATACTTTTTTGTTGCCGCCCCGCTTCAGCAGCGACGCCAGAGGCTTTCCGTCGAGGAAATCGATCGTGATCGTCCCTTTTTCCCAGTACAGCGATGCCGAAAGCACCGCGGGCCCGCTGATGCCCCGGTGCGCGAAAAGCATGTCCTCTCGCAATTTTTTGCCGCCGGCGCGGATCGTCACCGGGAAGCTGATCCCCGTGAGCGCCTTCATCCAGAACTGTTCCTTTTGCAGGGTCAGGCCCGCCAGTGCCGGCCGAAACGGCACGGTTTCAATCCCGAAGGCGTCCGCGATCTTCAGCCCGATATCGCT
>JARROU010000061.1:2970-9064 GCA_037383585.1 Campylobacterales bacterium
AACCTTGCGGGCTGTCACCGCCTGCTTGTCCGTTACGACCCTGAAATGATCGCCTTCTTTTTGAACGCCGGTGATCCTGTGCTCACAAAACAGACGGGTATCGCGGGCGGAAGCGAGCAGGATGTCAATCAGCTCCTGTGCGCTGTGCGGGCAGAAGTAGTAGCGCCCTTTGCGCAGAACGGGTTTACAGCCGCGTGCGCGGACCCATTCCAGCAGTGCTTCCTGATCGAACCGCTTCAGCACGTCGTGCACCAGGGTTTCATCCCCCAGGTAATTGTGTTCGGAAACCGTGACGTTGGTCAGGTTACATTTGCCGCCCCCGCTGATGCGGATCTTGGCCCCCGGTTTTTTATTGCCCTCGATGATGCACACCGAAAGTGCACTGTTTTCGTTCAGACAGGCGGCGGCCATCAGCCCCGCCGCGCCGCCGCCCAATATGGCTACATCGTAGTTCAAGCATCCCCTTTCTTACACGCGCCCGGCAAACCCGCTATAATTTCATAATTATAATGAAGGGCACGCCGAATAATCCTGTGCCCGTTTACAGGCAAAAAATGAACAACAAGAAATTGCACATCGTCTCGCTCGGATGTACGAAGAACCTGGTCGATACCGAAGTCATGATGGGACGGCTCAAATCGTATGAAATGACCCAGAGCAGCGATGAGGCGGATGTCATCATCGTCAACACCTGCGGCTTTATCGATGCGGCCAAAGAGGAGTCCCTCAATACCGTCCTCAACCTCGACGCGACACGCAAGGAGGACTCGGTACTCGTCATGGCCGGATGCCTGAGCGAACGCTACAAGGAAGAGCTGAGCCGGGAGCTCAGCGAAGTCGACATTTTCACGGGCGTTGGCGACTATGACAAAATCGACGAACTCCTCGCGCAGAAACAGAGCCGTTTCAGCGACGAAGTCTACCTGATCGACGGGGCCGAACGCGTCGTGACCGGTTCGACCTACCACGCCTACGTCAAGCTCTCCGAGGGCTGCAACCAGAAGTGCTCCTTCTGCGCCATCCCTTCCTTCAAGGGCCGGCTCAACTCCCGCACACTCGAGAGCATCGCCGCCGAGGTCGAAGGGCTGGTCAAGCAGGGCTATTACGATTTCAGCTTCGTCTCCCAGGATTCGAGCTCCTTTCTGCGCGACCAGGGGATCCAGGACGGACTGATCCACCTGATCAAGCGCATCGAGCTGATCGAGGGGGTCCAAAGCGCGCGCATCCTCTATCTCTACCCGACGACGACGTCAATGAAACTGCTGGAGACGATCGCGGCATCGAAACGGTTCCACAACTACTTCGACATGCCGATCCAGCACATCGACGATGCGATGCTGAAAATCATGAAGCGGGGTGCCGGACGGGAACAGACGGAAAAGCTGCTGCACTCTATGCGCAAACTGCCCGAGAGCTTCGTACGCACGAGTTTCATCGTCGGCCACCCCGGCGAGACGGAGGAGAGCTTCGCATCGATGTGCGACTTCGCGCGCACCTTCGGCTTCGACCGCATCAACGTCTTCGCCTACTCCGACGAGGAAGGCACGAGCGCCTGTGAGCGCGACGACAAAGTCGACCCCGAAACCATCGAAGCACGCGCAGAGATCCTCGGCGAGATCGCCGAAGAAGCCAAAATGGCATCGCTGCAGAAGATGGTCGGCCGCGAGATCACCCTCGTCATCGACGGGGAGAGCGACGAGCACGAGTACCTGCTGAGCGCCCGCGACCTCCGCTGGGCGCCGGAGATCGACGGCGAGATCTACGTCAACGACAACGCGCTGGAGGAACCTCTTTCCTTCGGCGTGCCGTACAAAGCGAAGATCACCGACCTCGTCGGCGACAAACGGACGGCAACCGTTACGGGCCATGCTGGATAACAGCACCCTTCCCGTACTAAGGAAAGGGAAGAACCTCCTTGCTTTTTCCGGGGGCGTCGATTCGACCGCCCTCTTTTTTCTGCTTCTGGACGAAAACATCCCCTTTGACATCGCCCACGTCAACTACCACACCCGTGCACAAAGCATGGAAGAAGCCGCCTATGCGCAGTCACTCGCCCAACAGCACGGCAAGCAGTGCTTTTACCTCGACGCTCCGGAAATCGAAGGAAACTTCGAGGCAGAAGCACGCCGGGTGCGGTACGATTTTTTCGAGTCCCTTATCGATGCGCACGGGTATGACACGCTTCTGACAGCCCACCAGCTCGACGACCGTCTGGAGTGGCTGCTGATGCAATTGTGCAAAGGCGCAGGCCTGCCCGAGCTTCTGGGAATGGAACCGGTCTCGGAGCGCGATGACTATACGCTGGTACGTCCTTTGCTGGGCGTCACCAAGTCCGAACTTCGTTCCCGGCTCAACCGGGACCAACGCACCTATTCCATCGATGCCTCCAACGAAGACCCCCGCTACCTGCGCAACCGGTTCCGCCACCGCTACGCCGCGCCGCTGCTTGAAGCGTACCGTCAGGGGATCGGAAAATCGTTTGAATATCTTTCAAAGGATGCGGAAGCGATTTCGGCACAGGGAAAGGTCGGCCTTGAGGAGGGGTTCATGATGATCAAAACACCGCAGAACCGTCTCGAGCTCATGCGCACGGTCGACCGCTGGCTGAAGCGCAACGACTACCTTCTGCGGCAGGGGGAAAAAGAACGGATACAGCGCGAGGACGAATTGATCCTCGGCCGCAAGTTTGCCCTGAGCATCACCCCGCTTTGCACCCTGCTGACCCCCCTGGAAACGGCCGTCATGCCAAAGACGTTCCGGGAACGGTGCCGCGTACTGGGCATCGGGCCAAAGGTCCGCCCCTTCCTTTACGCCAATCCCGCTATTTTTGAAGCGGTGGCTGTACGCCTTCTCTCACAGCGGCCCGAAGCGTAAAGACCACCTTCAACACGCCACCTTCGGCGTAAAAGCCGACCGAAGGCCCCATCCGCAAAACCCAGGGTGCCGTATCGAACCGGTCGATGAATCCGTAAAACTCCATCGGACTTTTAATCGGCGCCGTGACGGCGTACGTCCCGTTTTCAGAGGAGGCTTTTACCGTTGCATCGGTCCACACCGTACGGATCCATTGATGCAGCTGTGCCGCATCGACACGGTTTTCGAAGCGATCCGACAGTGCGGCTTCTTCCGCCTCCATCATCTCTTTTTCCTCGTAGAGGCGATCGTATTCCATCTGAAGGCGGTCACTCTTCTGCACGGTGGCATGCACCTCTTCTTGCAGCTGCAGGTAGTTTTTCACCTCCGGGATCAACAGCCAGATGGTCACCCCGAGCATCAGTACGACCACGGCAAAGATCGACAGCGTCAGTTCAAAGGAGGTATTTTGGCGTCTGAGCATCATTGCACCGCTCCTTTCGCGCTGAAGCGGAGGGTGAAACGCACCGCTTCCCCCTCGGCCGCGTGCGAAGATTCCATCAGTCGGTACCGTCCCGAAAGGGCCCGCTGCAGTCCCGTTTTAAGCGCATCGAAATCGCTGCAGACTCCCGCATACAACAATGAACTTCCGTCATACTCAAACCGCGAAAGCGTCGCATCATCCGGCACCAGATCAAGAAGGTCATAGAGCTGGTCGGCCAGGAGCTGATCTTCGGCGGAGCTCCGCTGCCTCAGCCCCTGTTTAAGCTCGAACTGCGCCTGCTGCTGCTGAAGCTGCGCCGTCTGAAGCGCGATCGTTTCCTGCACCTTGTTTTCCTTGACCACGGCTGCGCGCAGTTCGTTGTTGTACAGATGAAGCACCGCCGCCGCGGCCAGCAGAAAGGCGACCAAAAGAGGGCCGCCGATCCAGACCCGGCGAACGGCTTCGGAAACGGGGCTTCTTGAAACCTGATCGATAAAGCTATAATCCATAGCCATTCTCCTTCATACACGTTTGGGCGCAGAGCAGCGCCACATCGATCTCCTGTGTCTGCGCCTCGATCAGCAGCGCTTCTTCCAGCGCTTCGGCCAGGATGATGCCCATCCCGCTGCCGTCGATCATATGAACCGCTTCGATAAACTCGCCCCGACAGCAGGGTTTGCCGTAGTAGGCTTCGAGCGCCGCGGTGATCTTTTCGACCATCAGCGTAATCGAAGAGCCCGTATCACAACAGAACTGCTCTGCGAACCGGAGATGCCGCTCTTTGACAACGGCCAGGCTCATCGCTTCGGGCGTGATCAGCAGGTAAAGTGCGTGCGCGCCCGCCATCACGGTTTCGAAATGGGCATGCAGCAGAGCAAAGGGGGTGTAAATGGCATCGAGTGACACCGACGCATATCGTTCCTGCAGCCGGTAAAGCACTTCCTCATCGCAGTAGTTCATCCACTCATCGTCCACACAGACCGTCTTGCTCCGGGCAACGATCGGCGCCATCTCTTTCGCTTTGGAAAGCGAACACGTCGGAAGCGCACCGCATTTCCCGCTGTCGGTGAGCAGTGCGATGTAGTTATAGGGAGAAACCTCGACCTGCTCTTGCAAAAAGTCGAGGGCCTCCTCGTCAAGTCCTCCGGTAAACGTGCGCTGCTGAAGCTCCGTTTCCCCCCGGCTCGTCCGCGTAACCACGCCGACCTGCAGGGCACCGTTTCGCGCATAAAGGCCAATGAACACCTTGTCGTAGAAACGGGCGAAATAATCAGCCAGTGCCATCAGACTCCTTACATAGCGGGTGGGCGGTCCGGTAATGCTGCATTTTCAGCGCGCTGCCCAGTTTCGTATAGATTTGCGTTGTCGACATCGAGGCGTGCCCCAGCAGTTCGCTGACGTCGGCAATCCGGGCATGATGATTCAGCAGCTCGGTCGCATACGCATGCCGCAGCTGGTGCGGCGTCACCTTGAGCCCGATCCGCTTGAATGCCCTGTTAACGAGGTATCTTAAACTATTTTCGCTTAAACGCTTGCCGCCGCATTCGCACAGATAGGCCCGCGGGGCGCACTGTTTTTTGTATCGACCGATCGCCTCGGCTGCGGCGCTGATCATCGGAACGTCGCGCACCTTGTCGCCTTTGCCCCGGATGCGCACCCACTCCGAGCCGATCTGATCGAGTTTCAGTCCGTGCAGCTCCGAAAGACGGATGCCGAGCGTATAGAGCAGCGTCACCACCAGGCGTTCTTTCGCATCCGCACGCGCGAGCGCCTCCATGATGTGTTCGTGCGCGACGGGTTTGGGAAGGGTCTTCGGCACCTTGATGCTCTCGTCCGAGCGCAGATCGACCTCCGCCCCCTGCCGTTTCATGAAGGCCGCATAACTGCGCCAGGCACTCACTTTTTTCGAGATCGTCCTCGGTTTCTGCGAAGCGATATGGAGACGGTAGGGCATCAGGTCGATCACCGTCACCCCGTCATCGTTTGAGAGTTCGATCATCGGCAGCGCTTCGCGCAACGCCTCGTCGTAGCTCTTGACCGTCAGATCCGAATAGCCCCGGATGTCCAGCAGGTAGTCAAGAAAGTCAAGGCGGTATCGGCCGAGGTCGGCTTTGGTCATCTTCTACTCCAGCGCGTGTTCCATCAGCTGTGATTTTACCACGTCTTTGGCCGCTTCGAGTTCCAGGCCCCCCAGATCGATCGGCTCGGAGGCGAAGAACTCCAGGCGGCCGAAGGGTTTGGGGATCGTAAAGCGGTCCCAGCTTTTCAGCCGCCAGCAGCGCGTCGGGACGCAGCTGAACACAATCACCTTCGCCCCGGTTTTCTGCGCCATTACGACGATCCCGTCGGCCACCTCGTGGCGCGGGCCGCGCGGGCCGTCGGGCGTGATCCCGATGTCGGTCCCCCCTTTGAGCGTCCGCATTGCGGCAATCAGCACTTTGGCCGCATTGCGGTTCGAGGAGCCGTGAATGGTGCCGAGCCGGAAAAACCGCATCACCCGCGCGATGATCCTGCCGTCGAAGTGCTCGGAGATCAGGACGTTGGCATTGGGGGTTTTCCTGAACCGGTAATAGAGGTAGGGCATCAGCAGCAAATCGCCGTGCCAGAAGGCGAAGATCACGGGGTCTTCGGGGATCTGCTTCGGAAGATGGAAACGTTTTTTAGATGTATGGTAGATCAGGCGGATCAGCAGGGCGCCGATCGGGGGAACAAGCCAGAGGGCCAGTTTCTGAAGCAGCGCTTTTTTAAAGGAGTTTC
>JARROU010000062.1:0-10407 GCA_037383585.1 Campylobacterales bacterium
AAGAAAGTCTATCCGAGCACGTGTTTTCCCGTCACAACCGCTTTGAACAGACCGGTAAAGATCTCTTTTTCGCCACAATATCCATTAACCGTTATCTGATATTTTTTCCCGTCCCGTTCAACACATTTTGCTTTAAAAACAATCTCGTCTCCCGCTTTGGAAGGCGCCAGAAAACGGCAGTTGCTTTCAGCAAGCACAACCGTCGGCTCATTGACCGCCGCCATCGCGGCGTAGTCGGCCGCACCGAAAATAAAGCCGCCATGCACCAGTCCCTGCTCATCGGCCGCCATCTGAAGCGTCGTTTCCAGTTCGACGGCGGCATATCCCTCTTCGAGTGCGATCACGGTACCGCACAGACCGTTGTCGATTTTAAGATGCGTATTCACAATCATGTTTTAGGCTCCTTCGTTAATCGGACATAAACCCGTTTGGGGGCGGGATAGCCTTCGACGGTTTTCGAAGGGTCATCGGGATCGAGGAAATCCTCCAGACTCTGCCCTTCGATCCACGCCGTCTTGCGCTGCTCATCGGAGGTGGTCAGAGACGTTTCAAGTACTTCAAAGCCCGTGAATCCTGCCCGAAGGCACCAGTTCCGAAGCGCCGGGACCGTCGGTACGAAATAAATATTGGGAATCTTCGAATACGCCCCTGCGGGGGTCAGGCAGATCTCATCCTCCCCGTCGATCATAAACGTGTCGAGGTAGACCTCGCCCCGTTTGTCCAGTCCCTTATGCAGCTGTTTGAGCATGGCGACCGGGTCGCTGCGGTGAAAGAGTACCCCCAGACAGAAGAGCGTGTCGAATTTCTCCTCGTACAGCGGAAGATGTTCGACGCCCAGCAGTTCGTATACAATCTCGGTTTTTGCAAAATGGTTGATGAAATCGAACTGGGTCTTATAGAGGGCGGAAGGATCGAACCCCACCAGTTTCGCCGGGGCGTCTTCTTGCATCCTAAACAGGTAGTAGCCGTTGTTGCAGCCGATGTCCGCGACGCGTTTTCCCTCGAGGTTGAAATGGGGGCGAAGCAGGTTGTATTTCATAAAACTCTGCCATTCCGTATCAATGAACAGACCGAAGAAATCGAAAGGGCCTTTTCGCCACGGCATCATCATGCGCGCAACGCGTTCGATCTCGTCCAGATCCACCTTTTCTTCGGAGCTCAAACGTATAATGTCACCGTATTCGCATTGGGCAGCGATGTCGGGAAGGGAAGCAAGCGCTTCACGCAGCGGGGCGATGTTCTTCCAACCCATCCAGCGTTCGCGTTCGCGGCGAACGGCCTCCAGTGCCGACGCCATCCGTTAAAGGGTCCCGTTCGTTTCGTTCGTCTCGACGGGAGCGTTCGTCGCGGCCGATGAATCGTTTGCGTCCACGAGTTGGCGTACCGTCGCGTTCGCCTCCACCAACATGTCTTTTACTTTTGAAACGGCTTCGTTCACCGCCTCGTTGACGGCTTCTCCCACGCCTTTTTCCTCTTTTGCTTTCAACGCTTCGAGTTCGGCTTTGAGCTCCCCGATCGTCGCGTTTTGTTCCGCAATGGTCGTATTCATGTCTTCGACCGCTTCCCTGGCCTCGGTGACGGGCGCGACATTGACGCCGTATTTATAGACGAGCTCCCCGCCATCATATCCCTGCTTGGCGACAAAGCTGATAAACATGACCAGCGTCACGATCAGCGCGCCCCGGGCCCATTTTTGCGCCAGGATCATCGCCATAAGTTTGAACACCACCGGGATCAGCAGCGCGTAGACAAGATACGTTCCGAGCAGCCGGTGCGCCTTGAGCTCGCCCCGGGCTTCCTCACCGAGCAGATCAAACGCTTCGCTCCCGTCCGCCTTACCGGTAAAGTAGGACGCCAGAAAAACCCCGACTGCGAGCAGCAGGAACGCCAGCGACGCCACGCTGAGCGCACGGCGTTTGAATGCGAGGTTCGAGAGTTCCAGCAAAAGTACGACGATCGGCAGTACGAAGGCGAAATGAACGACAACGGGGTGCAGCATCACAGGCACCTCGAACGGTAGGGTCAATGGTATGGAAATCTCCGGAAGCTGCATCGGTTCTCCTTACGGGCACAGGCCCTTATGATACGCATTTTAGCCTTCTTTCGCTAAAATCAGCCTCATGCGAATCGAGAAAAAAGCAACTTTAATCTCCAGTACGACGGCCGCGGTGCTTGTCCTTTTCAAACTTGCCATCGGCATCATGAGCGGCTCGGTCGCCGTCCTGGCTTCCGCCATCGACTCCCTGCTCGACCTTTCCGTTTCCATCTTCAACTTCTTTGCACTGCATCAATCCGAGCGCAAACCCGACAGTATGTTCAACTTCGGACTCGGGAAACTCGAAGCGGTGGCGTCGGTCATCGAAGGGACGATCATCTCCATCTCCGGCCTCTTCATCCTCTACAGCGCCGTGGACAAGATCATCACACCGCGGGCGATCCAGCACATGGATGCGTCCATCGCCGTCATGATCCTCTCCATCATCCTGACCGGCCTGCTCGTTCTCTTTTTGAACCATGTCGCCAAGAAAAACAACAATCTGGTCATCCGGGCGGATGCGCTTCATTACAAGACCGACCTCTTCACGAACGGCGCCATTCTTTTTTCACTCCTGATGATCGAGTTCAGCGGGTTTCAGCTGATCGACCCGCTTCTGGGGATCGCGATCGCCTTTTACATGATCTACTCCGCCTTTCCGATTCTCAAAGAGGGACTGATGATGCTGCTGGATGTCTCGCTGGGCAAAGAAGAAACCGCAAAAATCACGACAATGCTCAAGCGCAACCTTCAGATCAACGGATTCCACCACCTCCAAACCCGGCGCGCCGGCAGCGACATCTTCATCTCCGTGCACCTTGTGTTCAATGAGGAGATTTCCCTGCTCGATGCCCACCGTGTCAGCGACCAGATCGAGAGTATGATGCGCATGCTGTTCCCGGACGACCGGGTGCACACCTTTATCCATACAGACCCCTACGACGACTCCGACATCAATGAAATGGAGATCGAGCAGCTCTACGACTCATAATCCAGAGCTATCAAATAAATCATAAATTTTAATATGGATTTGAGAATAACCCGTTAGAATTATCGGAATTCAAACTACGAATGCAGGAGTTATCCATGAAAAAGAGCTTTATCGTTTCGGCGCTCTTCTCGGCGGCGCTGCTCGCCAATCCGTATGAGAGCACCCAAGAAGAGATCGATGCCGTAAAAGCCGTCGGACAAAAAGCATCCGCGTCGCTGCTTCAGGCCCTCGGAGGCAATCTGAAAAAGCACCTCAAGGCCGGCGGCCCGATGGCGGCCTTCGGATTCTGCAGCGACAACGCCTACTCGCTGACCGAAGAGGTGGACGCTTCCCTCGGCGAAGACGTTTCGGTCAAACGCATCAGCCTGAAATACCGTAACCCGGCCAATGCACCGCAGGACGATGAAAAAGCGGTTCTCGAATCCCTGCAGACGCTCAAGGCCAATGCCGTCATTCTGCCAAAAGAACTCGTAGAAGTACTGGGGAACGGGACGTATAAATACTACAAGCCGCTCCTGATCAACAAAGCCGCCTGCCTGAAGTGCCACGGCGACATCGGAAAAACGTCCGAACTGGCCAAGGCGATCAATGCGCGTTACCCCGAGGACAAGGCCACCGGCTACAAGATGAATGATCTTCGAGGCGCGATTGTCGTCACGGTTAAAAAATAACCTGGAGGAGGCGCGTACGTTGCGTACGCGCTATTTCATTTCGAAGCTGGTAGCAGCCGTAGCGTAGAGGCGGCGTTCGAGTTTTCCGATCTCTTCGAGCAGCTCTTTTGAAACCTGTTCAAGCTGGACGTAGTAATCGCGCGCGATATCCTTGTCGCGGTCTGAAATCTTTGTCTGCGTCTTGAAAAGCTTGCTGAAAAACGAACGGTTCACTTCCCCGAAATAGAGCTTGAATATCTTCATATAGATGTCATGAAGGTTAAAGTGCAGCGTTTCGATCTTGCCCAGGCAATCCATATTCGACATGGCGTTGAGCTTCTGTCCCTCACCATAGAACCACTGCCCGAACCGGCACTCGGTGCTGTCGACCGGAATGGCATCTTTTTCGACCGGAATGCCTTCCACAAGTGATTTGGCACGGTTGACCCACTTGATATGCGCTTTTTTGGCAGCGCTGAGCTGTTCGAGCGTTTCTTCTTTGTTCATGTATATTCCTTAGATAGACGCTTTGGCGTTTAAAAACGGAATAGTAGCATCATATAAGAATGATCTATGATTAAAAATTCAACACAGTCTAAATATTTCAGCGTGCAAACTGCACACTTCGCATTTCACGGATGACACTGACCTTTATTTCGCCAGGGTAATTCACGCTCTGCTCGATCCCTTCGGCGATCTCTTTTGCCAACAGCACCGTTTCATCGTCACTCACCATTTCCGCATTGACAATGACGCGTACTTCGCGCCCCGCATTGATCGCGTAGGCCTGCTTTACGCCCGGATGGCGGGCGGCGATTTCCTCGATCTCTGTGACCCGCTTAAGGAAACTTTCCAGCACTTCGCGGCGCGCGCCCGGCCGGGCGGCGGAAAGCGCATCGGCCGCACAGACGGCGGCGCACTCGATGGAGTTCATCTCCTGGTGCCCGTGGTGTGCATAGATCGCATTGATGACGATCGGGTCCTCATCATAGCGGCGGCACACTTCCGCCCCGAGGTCGACGTGGCTCCCTTCATGTTCGTGCGTCAACGCCTTGCCGATATCATGCAGCAGCCCCGCGCGTTTTGCCATCTTCGGATCGCCGCCGAGTTCGGCCGCGATGATCCCCGCCATGTTGGCGACTTCAAGGGTATGCGCGAGCGCATTCTGGCCGTAGCTGGCCCGGTAACGCAGGCGTCCGAGCAGTTTCATCAGCTCCGGATGCATCGGACCGACCCCGGTCTCGAAAACGACCTCTTCGCCTTCGTGCAGCACCTTCTCTTCGTATTCGGCCGCGACCTTGTCATGGATCTCTTCGATGCGCGCCGGCTGGATCCGTCCGTCCTCGATCAGCAGCTCCAGCGTCCGCGTCGCTATGGCACGGCGATAGAGATTGAAACTGCTGACCACGATCTCTTTGGGGGTCTCGTCGATGATGATATCGACCCCCAGCACCATCTCAAGCGCCTTGATGTTGCGCCCCTCTTTGCCGATGATGCGCCCTTTGAGTTCATCGTCTTCAAGCCGAACGATGCTGATCAGCCGCTCGGAAGCGAACGTCCCGGCAAAACGGCTCGTCGCCTGCGCCAGCAAAAAGTTTGCCTTGCGCTCGGCCTGTTCTCTCGCTTCATTTTCGTATCGCCTGACAATGTGCGCGATCTCGTCGCGCGAACGCTCCTCGACTTTTGAGAGCAGCATCAGTTTCGCCTCCTCTTTCGTCATCCCCGCGCAGCGTTCCAGGGCGCGGATCGACTCGTCAATGCGGCGTTCGTAATCGTTTTTAAGCTGCGCAAGCGCTTTCTCCTGCCGTTCGACGGCAAGGCGCTTGCTGCCCGCGACTTTGAGCTCATGTTCGACCGATTCGCGTTCCTGGCGGACAAACCGTTCCAGGTCTTTTTCGCGGCGGGTCATAGTGCTTTCGCGTTCAAGCAGATCATGTTCCGCCCGCCGGACCGCATCTTCATAACGGTGTTCGGCGCGTTCTTCGGTCTTGCGGGCTTTTTCCGAGGCATTCACCAACAGGGTCTCGGCTTCCTTTTCGATCGCCTTCGCCTTGGCTTTGGCCTGTTCCGTAAAGATATCAAGGTGGGCGCTGGTGATCTTTTTCGAGATGAAAAAGCCCACCACCCCGCTAACGGTGGCGATAACGCCTCCGGAGAGTATTTCGTTTATCATAAGTCGTCCTCGCTGCTTCATAGCGGGCCGACGGCGTCAACAGCACATCTGCCGATACATCGTAATCATCGCAAATTTTTTTGTTGGTCAAACACGCTTCCAACTGCACAAAAATCGTTTTTGGTTTTCTGTTTAATGTGGCAAAGAAACGGTCATACATCCCTTTCCCGAATCCGATGCGGCGTGCCTGTGCGTCGACTCCGACTGCCGGCACAACAGCTAGGTGCAGCAGCGGACGAAGGTCCGGTTCGCTCCCAAGCGGCCAGAACAAAAGGATGTCTTTTGCGCTCTTGTGTCCGATTTCCTCATAGATCGCGTCGCAGAGCCGCTTGTCGCGCTCCAGGCGGTTGTGTTCCCACACCGACTGCTGTTTGCGGAGACAGTATTTACGGAATTCGGCTTTGGTCATTCATCACTCGCTTCAAAACATCCCGCAAGGCCCGAAATAGAGCTTTACCTGAGATTGGGTTATAATTACGGCTATTTTATCAAACGGGTACGAAAACAATGTTAAAACAATTTACTTTTGCCGCGCTCGCGGCGCTGCTTATGCTCGGCGGCTGCAGCGACTCCAAAAAAGCCTCCGAGGGCGATTCCCTGATCGCGACAACCGAATATACGCTTGAAGGCATCGACGGCTCGAAATTCGAAGTCACCAAAGCGGGGACGAACTTTACGATCAAGGGTGCGACGGAACCCGTCATCGTGTATGACATCTTTGCGACCTGGTGTCCCCCGTGCCGTGCGGAAGCGCCGCACCTCAGCAGCCTTCAGAAAAAGCTGGCGGGCAAGGTAAAAATCATCGGAGTGAGCATTGAAGAGGGCAATGACAACGCCTTCTATCAGCGGTTTGCCGAAGACATCGGGGTGGAATACACCCTCGTCAATTCCCCCGACAACCAGAAACTGTCCCGTGCCATGGCCGGAGCCATCGGCGTCGGCCAGGATTTTCCCATCCCGCTCATGGTCGTCTATAAAAACGGCCGTTTCGTCAAATACTACTCGGGGCTGGTCCCCGAAGAGATGCTCGAGAGCGACCTGAAACAGCTGGCGGAGGCAAAATAGACGATGCTCGGTTTTTTCAAAAAAGGTCTCAAAAAGACCGCGGAGGCAATGAAAAGCGTCGCCCCGAAAAAACGCAAAAAGATCCCCAAAGACGAGCTCGAAGACATTCTGCTCGAAGCGGACGTCGAATACGACCTCATCGAGATCATTCTGCGCGAGATCTATACGGATGACGTGACCCGCGACCAGCTCGAATCGAAGCTGCTGGCGACCCTCGCCTGGGCGAATTACGAGAAGCCCGAATACACCAAACCCTTCGTCGACCTGATCATCGGCGTCAACGGGGCCGGGAAAACAACGACGATCGCCAAACTGACGCAGCGCTACCTGAACGAAGGCCAGCGCGTACTGCTGGGCGCCTCCGACACCTTCCGCGCCGCCGCGATCGAACAGCTGACCCGCTGGGCCGACCGTCTCGGAGTCCCGATCGTCTCCTCGCGCCAGGGGCACGATCCTTCCGCCGTCGCCTACGATGCGATCGAGTCGGCCAAGGCCCGCGGCCTCGAGCGGGTCATCATCGATACGGCGGGACGCCTGCATACGCAGACCAACCTCGGCGAAGAGCTCAAAAAGATCGTCCGCATCTGCGACAAGGCGCACGCAGGCGCCCCGCACCGAAAGGTGCTGATCATCGACGGCACCCAGGGCAACTCCGCCATCGCGCAGGCCAAAGCGTTCAACGAAATGATCTCCGTCGACGGGATCATCATTACCAAACTTGACGGCACCGCCAAAGGCGGTTCCCTCTTTTCCATCGCCTACGCGCTGCAGCTGCCGATCTTCTTCGTCGGCGTCGGCGAACAGCCCGATGATCTCGTGCCTTTCGACAAGTACGAGTTCGTCAGCGACTTCCTCGACGCGATTTTCGAAACCGCCGAAGACGCACGGGACTGATACGGACAACGCCTACAGCTGCTCTACCCGGTACCCCCTGCGTTTGAGCTGGGCGATCAGTCCCTCCGGGCCGACCAGGTGAAGCGCGCCGACAAGCACCAGCTCCGTCTCGCGGCTGCGCAGCATCTGCTTCAGTTTGACCATCCACCGCCGGTTGCGATCCACGATCAGCCTGCGGTAATCGGCGGGGCTTTCGTGCATCAGGTATTTTTTCCCAAGACGTTCCAGGGAAGCGGCATCCCCGTTCCGCCACGCCGTAAGCATCGAATCCATCATGTTTTTGTACTCCCCGATCGCTTCCAGGCTCTGCCGGACCATCCCCTCCTCATCGTCTCGGCCCATCGCCTCGAGGATGGCGATCTGCTCCACGGGGTCCTCCAACCACCGGACTGCTTTGCCGCGTTGCGATGCCCGCCCGAAATAAAACCGATCGACCCCGGGCCGGTCCATGCCGATGCGAAGCAACTCGAGGTTTGCAATGGTGACCGCGACCAACTGCGGTTTCATCCGGTCAAACCGTTCCATCGGGATGCCGTTGCGCGCTGCGTACCGCTCAAGCTTTGCATAGGTGTCGTCGCGCAGCACATCGCCGAGATGCTTTTTCGGCCCGAACATCAGCCGGCGCTGGACCTGCAGGGCGAACTGCGGCGACTCCACCGCCGAAATATCGGTCTCGAACACCAGGACATCGGCGGCTTCGAAAGCATGATCGTACGCCTTCGGAAGCGGATAGTCGGAGGCCCGAAGCATATGGACCGTCCCCCCGATGTAGAGCGTTTTCCCCCCGTACGTCACCTTCCACAGCGTCGTCTGGGCATGCAAGGCCGCCGCCAGCCAGACCAGCACCAGTAGCATTCGGATCATCAATCGGACCCCTCCTTCTCTTTGCGGCCATTATGCCATAACCCGGTCGATGTCCGGATGCCATAAAAATCAAACCCTAACCGATTTCTGTCTATACTTTCGCCAACAAGCACAACGGATGGAATATGGCCAAGAAAAAAACGCTTTTCGAATGTCAGCACTGCGGTTTTACCTCCGCCAAATGGATGGGCAAGTGTCCCAACTGCGGCGCATGGGATTCGCTGGTGGAGCTCAACGATCAGCAGCAGGAGGTCCTCAAGCAGGCGTCTTCCTCCGTGACGGCCAAGGCGAAGGCGCAGCCCATCAACGACATCGCACACACCGAAGTCGAACGCTTCAGCTCCGACGACATCGAGCTGGACATGGTGCTCGGCGGCGGGGTCGTTCCGGGCTCGCTCACGCTGATCGGCGGCAGCCCCGGCGTGGGGAAATCCACCCTGCTGCTCAAGATCGGCGCGAACATCGCCCAAGGCGGCCGCAATACCCTCTACGTTACCGGCGAAGAGAGCGAAGGCCAGGTCAAACTGCGCGCCAACCGCCTCGGGGCCAATGCCGAGCGCCTCTTCCTTCTCAGCGAGATCAAGCTCGAACAGGTGCTCTCCGAACTGGCCCACCGCGACTACGAATGCCTTATCATCGACTCCATCCAGACCCTTTACAGCGAGGCCGTCACCTCCGCACCGGGCTCGGTGACGCAGGTGCGCCAGATCACGTTTGAGCTGATGCGCATCGCCAAGGAGCGGCGCATCGCCATCTTCATCATCGGCCACATTACCAAAGAAGGCTCCATCGCGGGGCCGCGCGTGCTCGAGCACATGGTCGACACCGTGCTCTATTTCGAGGGCGACAGCGCCCAGGAGCTGCGCATCCTTCGCGGCTTCAAAAACCGTTTCGGCCCCACCAGCGAAATCGGCGTCTTCGAGATGCGCAACGAGGGGCTGGTCAGTGCCAAGGACATCGGGTCGCGCTTTTTCGACAAGACCCGCGCGCAGAGCGGCTCGGCCCTTACCGTCGTCATGGAAGGGTCCCGCCCGCTGATCCTTGAAGTACAGGCGCTCGTCAGCGACGCGCACTCCCCAAACCCAAAACGGCAGGCGACCGGTTTCGACACCAACCGTCTGAACATGCTGCTTGCCCTGCTCGAGCGCAAACTGGAGCTGCCGCTGAACTCCTACGACGTCTTCATCAACATCACCGGCGGCATCAAAATCAACGAGACGGCGGCCGACCTCGCCGTACTGGCCGCCATCATCAGCAGTTTCCGCGACCGCGCCGTCTCGAAAGAGACCGTCTTTATCGGGGAGGTCTCGCTCGTCGGGGACGTGCGCGAGGTCTTCCAGCTCGACACCCGCCTGCGCGAACTCGCCATGCACGGCATCACCAAGGCGCTGGTGGCCAAAAAACCCCAGCAGGACCAGGGCATCAGGTGTTACCCCGTCGACGAGGTCAACAAACTCATCGATTGGATGTGAGTTCGCCGTGAAAAACGACAACTGCTTGTCGTTTTGGCGAACGAAACCGTAGCTGTTGTCCGAAGGACCAGCGAAGGCTTGAAATCAATAGTCCAACTTTGTGAAAGCAAGAGTGACTGAACGTCACGCTTGCCCAAACGAAACCGAACGTGTCGAACGTAATGAGTAGTAAGGCTTCCAATAAAACAGCCCACCCTTGTGAAAAACGCCCAGTTTCGGTCCTTCTTGTGACGAAAAAAACTGCCCTTTCTACTTGAGCCGAC
>JARROU010000063.1:0-8767 GCA_037383585.1 Campylobacterales bacterium
GGATTCTTTCGGCGGTCGGTGCGCTGCACTACGTCGGATTCCTGAACTACATCCACGACCTTTACGGCATCGTGGGGCCGACCGTATCGAACATCGGTGTCGGCTTCCTCTCCGCCATCGTCGACAACGTCCCGGTGATGAGTGCGATCCTCAAGGCGAGCCCGGAAATGGGGCTGGATCAGTGGATGCTCGTGACGATGACGGCCGGGATCGGGGGAAGCCTGATCAGCTTCGGTTCCGCCGCGGGCGTCGGTGTTATGGGGCGTCTGCGCGGCATCTATACCTTCGGTGCGCATATGAAGTACTCCTGGACCATTCTGCTCGGCTACATTCTTTCGCTGACACTTTGGTATGTCCAGTACGAGATTCTGGGCCTGTACTAGACCGAACGGATCTTCGGCGGGATGGCCGCATCCCGTTTCTTTCAGGCTGCCGGCCTGACTAACCCAAAACTAACCCCTTTTAAGCTATCCTTCCAGTACTACTTTTAACAAAGGTCTTACCGTGAAAGACGTCAGCATTATTGTACTTGATTTCGGATCGCAGTATACGCAGCTGATCGCGCGCCGTTTGCGCGAAGAACGCATCTACTGTGAAATTGTTCCCTATTTCACCAAGGTCGAAGAGATTACCGCTAAAAACCCGAAAGGGATTATCCTCAGCGGCGGACCGGCTTCGGTGTACGACGAAGAAGCGTACGAAGTGGACAAGGCGATCTACGGGCTCGGTCTTCCCGTGATGGGGATCTGCTACGGGATGCAGCGCATCGCCGTCGATTTCGGCGGTTCGGTCATCCGTTCCGATCACCATGAATACGGAAAAGCGGAGCTCTACATCAACAAAGAGCACGGAGGCGTTTCGCCGCTGTTCGAGTCGTGCGAAGACGGGCGTATCGTCTGGATGAGCCACAGCGACCGCGTCGATACGCTGCCCGAAGGGTTCGTCCCGGTCGCGCATTCGGACAACTCTCCGTATGCGGCGATCGCGAACGAAGAGAAACGCGTCTACGCGATGCAGTTCCACCCCGAAGTGCAGCACAGCGAAGAGGGCTACCTCATGCTGCGCAACTTCGCGCGCAAGATCTGCGGAGTCACGGAAAAATGGGACATGGGCCACTTCCTCAAAGAACAGATCGCGAAGATCCGCGAAACCGTCGGTGAGGGCAAAGTGCTGTGCGGGCTCAGCGGCGGGGTGGATTCTTCCGTCGTTGCCGCGCTGCTGTACGAGGCGATCGGCGATCAGCTTGTCCCGGTCTTCGTCGACAACGGCCTGCTGCGCAAGGGCGAACGCGAGCAGGTCGAGGAAGTCTTCAAGGTTAACCTGAAAGTGCCGCTCGTCGTCGCGGACGCCTCCGAGTTGTTCCTGGAACGTCTGGCGGACGTCACCGATCCTGAGACCAAGCGCAAGACGATCGGCCACACCTTCATCGAAGTGTTTGAGGCCGAAGCCAAAAAACACGAGGGGATCAAGTTCCTCGCACAGGGCACGCTCTACCCGGACGTCATCGAATCGGTCTCCGTCAAAGGACCTTCCGAGACGATCAAGTCCCACCACAACGTCGGCGGACTTCCGGACTGGATGGATTTCGAGCTGATCGAACCGCTGCGCGAACTCTTCAAAGACGAGGTCCGCAAACTCGGCCGCGAGCTGGGACTGCCCGAATCGATGATCAACCGTCATCCGTTCCCGGGGCCGGGGCTGGCGATCCGCATCATGGGCGACGTCAACAAGCCGGATCTTGACCTGCTGCGCGAAGCGGATGTCATCTTGCTGGACGAGCTCAAGGCAAGCGGCTACTACACCCGCACATGGCAGGCGTTTGCAGTCCTGCTCAACGTCAAGAGCGTCGGCGTCATGGGTGACAACCGCACCTACGACAATACCGTCTGTGTCCGCGTCGTCGAGGCGGTTGACGGTATGACGGCGACGTTTGCGCACCTGCCGCACGACCTGCTCGAGCGCATCAGCCGCCGTATCATCAACGAGGTCGACGGCATCAACCGCGTCGTTTACGACATCAGCTCCAAGCCGCCCGCAACGATCGAGTGGGAATAGGCTTCTGACAAGAACGTGCGTTTGCACGTTCGCCCCATTATCCACCTCCCGGCCATTGCCGCCTCCGTTTTATCTCGCACATCTTTTTCCGAAGCAACGTCATCATAACACCCAATATCAGAGCCCGCTGTCCGTAAATTTCAGAAATCAACCGGCAAAAGCATATGTACTGTTTGGCGTGCTATAATGTTCGGAAGTCACGAGATCGTATATGCTGGATACTCGGAAAAAGGAGACGTAATGCGGAAAATCGCTTTTATGCTGTCGGCGGCAACGGCGTTGCTTCTGACGTCTGCGGCGGCGGTAGATTATGAGTTCACGGCGGTGGCCGGAGCGGTATGGCCCGAAGGGAATCTGGGGATCAATTCCGAAGGGATTGTCGGGGGCGAATTTCAGTTCAATAACGTCAGTGAAATGATCAAGCCCGAGATTGCGGTGTTTGTCTCTCCGCAGACAGATTACAGGGACAGCACGAAAGAGACGACCATCAGCCGCTTCGTGCTTAATGGTGTCCACGAATACGAGACCGTTCTGCCGATTACGCCCTTTGTAAAAGCGGGCCTCGGATACGAAGACGTCTCCGACGAACTCCACGATAACGAGGACAGCATGATGGCCGACGCCGGGTTCGGGTTCAAGCATCAGTGGACCGATACCATTGCACTCAAAGCCGAAGCGCTTTATATGCTCAAATACAATTCGGACCGCTGGGACAATAACCTTGCCGGGCTGCTCGGCCTGACCTTCAGTTTCGGCGGCGGCGAAGCGGCAGCCGCGGTTCCGACCGACAGCGACAACGACGGCGTTTACGACTCGGAGGATGCCTGTCCGGGGACGCCGGCCGGCGCTGTGGTCGATTCGAGAGGATGCATCCCGGATACCGATGCCGACGGGGTGCTCGATCCGAAAGACGAATGCCCCGATACGCCGGCCGGTGAGATCGTCGATACGCGCGGATGCCTGATCGACAGTGACAAGGACGGGGTCCCCGATATGTCGGATAAATGTCCGGGGACGACAGCCGGGGCGGTCGTTGACGGCCTTGGATGCGAGGTGGACGATGACAGGGACGGCGTGCCCAATCTGCATGACAGCTGTCCGGACACGCGCGAAGGGTTTGCCGTGGACGAGGTGGGCTGTCCGGTCGTCAAAACGCTGAAACTGCATTTTGAGTTCGGCTCTGCGAAGATCGCGCCGGAATCGGAAGCGACCGTGGCCGAATATGCCCAGTTCCTGAAGGAAAGTCCGTCGTATAAGGCTATTGTCATGGGCCATACCGACAGTGTCGGGTCCGATGCGGACAATATGGCGCTTTCAAAGGCGCGTGCGGATAGCGTGAAAGCGATGCTGGTCGAAAAGGGCATCGATCCGCAGCGCCTTAAAACGGAAGGCAAGGGCGAGACGCAGCCCGTTGCAAGTAATGATACGGCCGAAGGGCGGGCGAAAAACCGCCGCATCGAAGTCTGGCTGCTCAAATAAGTCCCGCGCATTTACCGCTTCGCGGAGGCAGATCATGCCTCCGTCTTCCCCATGCATTGCAAAATATGGTATAATATCACCTGAACTTATGGGGCTGACCTGGTTTCGACGGGAGCAGGTCGCTTACGGTTGCATGTCGGGCTGAGCACCCCGTTACACGGCTCAAATTGCATAACTGCAAACAACACAAATTATCGTCCTGCTTACGCTGTAGCGTAAGTTTTAACTTAACTTAGGACTGCTTCGCCTTCCGATTCAAGATAGGAAGGATTTTGAAGTATCACCCTTCTCTTGATATATGCCGCGGCTGTCTCACTGCGGTACGAACTTTCGAGGCTCGCCGGGTCTAGCTTTGCAGGTTGTGTGAAGCCGGGTTAAACCAAACAACCTCTCTAAACATGTAGACGCCGCAAGTAGCTTGTTTTCGGACTGGAGTTCGATCCTCCACAGCTCCACCATCTTCTTGCCTTATTTTTAAATATTTTTCTGATTATTTAGCATGTGCTTTTTTCGATTTCCTGTTCCCGTTTCCGGTGTTGTAAGGTTTTGATGACGAAGCATTGACGCTGTTTGAACCTCCCCGATCTCTTTATTCATTTCAAGTGCCAAAAAAACGTTCCGACCGGGAATTTTACAGACGGGGGAACACAATTTGTCGTATGCTCAAAATGCAACTCTTCCTACAGATTCACCCGCACCTGTATCAACTTTTTTCATCCGGAATATTGATTGAAAATTTATTTATAAAATATAATTTAATACAACAATAATTAAGTGGAAACTGATAATATTCTACAAAATATAGTTAAAGGCAGTTGAATGAAAAAAGCAGTTGTTTGTGCTGGTCTTAGTATTGTGGCCATTCTGGCATTTGGAGGATGCAGCGGCAGTACGCCGGCGCCTGAAGCATCCAACGGGGTTGAGGCCAAACTTTCATCCTCGCACCCCATTGCATACGCCTATATGCAAGACGGTGAAAAACTTCTGTACATCAGTACCGTCTACGAACAACCTTCGAATGAAGACATCGAAGTTATCCGGATTACGACCGGCGGTTTTTATCCAAACTACTCTATGAACACAAAAACCGAGAATGGCGGAGGCGGGGAAAAAACCTGCATGACGGTCATGAAAGACAGTGATCGAAATAAAGCATTTTGTGACAGCCATTATACGAGTCGCGAGGCCTTAATGACTGGTGTGGCTGCTTTGTGGAATGCAGCCGCGACCGTGACAACGGTTGGCCTGAACGTTGCTTCGGGCGCCATTGTGGATCCCAAATACTTTCATAAAGAATCGTTTTTGGAAGTCGTAAAAGAAAATCAATTACCAACTTACAGAACGGCATTGTTGGAACTAAACAAATATGCGGATCAGGAGGCTGCCGCAGTCAACAGCCTCTATGACCCTGCCTATAACACCTATAAAGAGAACCTTCAAAATATTACTTTCAAACACACGGTTAGCGACAACAGCGGGCTGCTTGCGGAGCGTGATTTAGACCCCCACTATGCCATTGAGCTTCAGGCACCCAAAAGGATTCAGTACAGTTACGGTCATTTCTATAAGGACCTTCGTATCTCACCTTCCGATTTCACTGCCGAAATCGATAAAATCAAACTGGCTATCGCAGAACAGGCTAAAAATGACCGCGCATATTATCAGGACTATCTGGCGAAAGGTTTTTCAAAATACAGGGTTGCCGGTGCACCTGAGAAGGAGTTCAGACACAATAAATATATCGTGTTCCATAGTACGATTGAAGCGCCAGCCGAAATCCCCTACAATCCAGGGGAAAAGATGGAGGTTCCGGTCAGTATTACTGTTAATTACGCAAACCTTTACCATATCGTGCCAAAATCCTATCAACTTGGTGATGCCAATGTGAAAATTGATTTTCATGTCAACGAGAATCTGAGGGTTTCGGCGATTGCTTCTAACCAAACCAACTCCTTTATCACGCTCAGTTCTCTGACAAGTTATTACAAAGAGGGTGTCTATAATCATTCAAATGTCAATCGGGAGATCGCACCCCAGTCCAAGACCCTGCCAAGCAACAGTACGTATGATCTGCTTTCCGGGGATATGATCAAAGAAAGTGCATTTGAAAAGGTCACGAAAAAGAAAGCGAGCAACACCTACATCACTTATGGGTTTGCATCAAAATACAGAATCAATAACACCAATGTGGACCAATCGCTCTACTCTACCGCCAAATACTCACTGTTGGAGCTCTATAAACAGTATCTGTAAGCCATCATTAAGTACCAAAGCATGCGCGCCGATCTCTCTGGGCGTATGCTTGCGACTCATCTCCTTTTATTGGCCGGATAGAAGCGGCACTGCGACGCTATAACAGCGACCTCTACAGATGACAAAAGTATAAGTATTCAATGTTCAGGCAAGCGATCAGGAGCATGATCCTCTATGGTTTTTATCTCCGGAATTTCAAAAAAGCTTTCCAGCAATTCAGGATCGTGTTTGATACCGCGCACGTGGTGCATGATTTCAATGGCCTACGTGTGGCTTAATGCATCAGCCGGATAATCGCTTCTCCGGTCGCCGAATGCTGCTGCATCACTTCACGCTGCGGGTCGTCCAGCGGACCGGGGAACATCAGGATGCTGTCGGGAATGCTGATTTTTCCGACATCGTGCAGCAGGGCACTGTAGAGCAGCTGTGTGCGCTGGGAGTGCGTCAGCGCACAGGCACGTGCGAAAACATCCGCCAGCATGACCACCCTTTCGGAGTGCATCTGGGTCTGCAAGTGCCGGCGGCGCAGCATCTCGCTGATGCCTGCAAGGGTGCAATACGGTGTGTTGAGCGATTGAAGCAGCGTCATCATTTCCCTTTGAATGTAATCTTTAACGTATTGTCATTGAAATGGTTATGCGACCGAAACAGGGTTATTCTATCAAAAATGTCCCCCTGAAGGTAAACGGTTGATGGCAGACCGTAATCTTTTCTATACCCCATTTCCACTATAATGGCACGAAAATACTATATCCCTACGATGAGGAAGAGATCATGGCAATCAAAGTGGCGGTAAACGGAACGGGACGTATCGGACTGATCGCGATCAAGATCGCGGCGCGGCGTGATGATATGGAACTGGTGGCAATCAATACGACGGCGAAACCGGAAATGCTCGAATATCTGCTCAAATNGATTTCAGCCAAGCGGGTGCCGAGGTCGTTATCGAGTGTACCGGCGTGTTCCTGACGACGGAAACGGCGTCCAAACACCTCAAGGGCAGCGTGAAAAAAGTTGTGCTTTCCGCACCGGCGAAGGACGATACACCGACGTACGTTCTGGGCATCAATACGGACGATTACCAAGGCGAGGCGGTCATTTCCAACGCCAGCTGTACGACGAACGGACTGGCGCCGGTGGTCAAGATCCTTGATGACGCGTTCGGAATCGAGAATGGTCTGATGACGACGATCCATTCGTACACCAACGACCAGAACCTTCTGGATGTCAAACACAAAAAAGACATGCGACGCGCCCGTGCCGCCGCGGTCAATATGATCCCGACGACGACGGGGGCCGCCAAAGCGATCGGCAAGGTGATGCCGCACCTAAACGGCAAGCTCAACGGCTATGCGATGCGCGTACCGACGACGGATGTTTCCGTCGTCGACCTGACGGTCAATCTCAAAAAAGAGGCGACGAAAGAGGATGTCATCGCTGCGTTTGAATCCGCGGCAGCGGGCGAATTCGCCGGCCGCGTCGAGATCGATCACGACAAGCGCGTCTCCAGCGACTTCGTCGGTTCGACTTACAGTTGTACTTTCGTCCCGGATATGCTCAATGTCATCGACAACAAGGTCGTAAAGGTGCTGGCATGGTACGACAACGAGTGGGGCTACACCGAGCGGCTGATGGATATGGCGAAATTCATCGGTGAACGCTAAGGAGTCCGGATGAAAAGCATTATCGGCCACTGCAACAGCAGCATTGCCTCGCTGAAACTGACGGATGACATCCTCTGTAAAAATACGCTGATCCTCGGAGAAGAGGGTGCCGGGAAAACGAACCTTGCCTCGAAGATTCGCGACTATGTCATCGCCAGCGGCATCCCGACGCTCTATATGGATTTTTCGGACCCGTCGGTCGATGAGGTCGAAGAGCGCTACAAAGATGAGTATTTCAATTATATGCAGTTTGAAGAGAGCGACGCGTTCGATGCGGCGTTCGACGAGGCGATCAAGGCGCGCAAGCACATCTACCTCGCCGTCAACCCGAAATATTTTTCCAACCGCCGCGATCAGAAAAGCCGGCTGTCTCAGACCATCTCCAAGCAGGAGCTGCTGGACAACTACTACTACTTTTTCCATGAGATCGCGCAACTGGGCGGCTTCTACACCGAATTCGAAGATTTCCTCATGTATATCTTCAATATGATCAATATGAAAAAGTACGGCCTGGCATTTCTGACGCAGCCGCACGAGATCTTCGAGGACGCGCAGCTCAAACTGCTCTTCTCGTTCCTGTTCCTCGGCCGCTGCTCCAACGCCAACTACTACAATACGTCTAAGCTGAAAAGTCTCAAGCGCAACCAGTTCTTCTATCAGCGCCGTATGCGGCACAAGACGCTGCTCTTTAACGAGATCCGGAGCGATACCGTCACCATCGACGAATAAAAAAAGGAGGGCGCATGGCACTGGCCATTATGTGCTCGGGCGGCGACGCGCCCGGAATGAACCCCGCGATCAAGAAGTTTGTCGACTACGCCTACAATCGGGGGGAAATGCCCTATTTCATCTATAACGGCCTGGAGGGCATGATCGACGGAGAGATTGCCCCTGCCTCCCACGCGGATGTTGCCGGCATCCTGCACCGCGGCGGCTCCGTCATCCGCTCTTCGCGTTCCAAACGCTTTTATGATTACGCCTACCGGAAGCAGGCCTTTGAGAACCTCAAAGAACACGACATTACCGGGCTGGTCGTTCTGGGCGGGGACGGGTCGTTTCGGGCCATGCAGCTGCTCAGCGATGAGTTTCCCCTCCACTTCGTCGGCATCCCGACGACGATCGATAACGACATCTACGGCACCGACTACTGTCTCGGCGTTGATACCGCCCTCAACGTCATCCGCGATGCGCTCGACAAGATCCGCGACACGGCCTCGGCGTTCAGCCGTGCGTTCGTCGTCGAGGTCATGGGGCGCGAATGCGGCTACCTCGCCGTCGTCTCAGCGATGGCCAGCGGAGCGGAAGTGTGTGTGATC
>JARROU010000064.1:0-6066 GCA_037383585.1 Campylobacterales bacterium
CGTTCATCTCCCGTTTCAGGTAGCGCGAAAGCAGTTTCATCAGAAACTCCACTTCCGCTTTCGGACGTTTCCAGTTTTCGGTACTGAACGCGTAGAGGGTCAGGATTTCGATCTCGTCGTGACGGGCGGCGAAGGTCATGATGTCGCGGACGACTTCCGCCCCGCGTTCATGGCCCTTGATGCGCACCTGGCCCTTTTGCTGTGCCCAGCGGCCGTTGCCGTCCATGATGATCGCAACGTGACGGGGCAGGTTGTTCATAGATGTTCCGCCTCGTCGAGTACGTCCAGCGCGAGCGAAAGTTTGTCGCTGCGGGGCAGATCGGTTTCGCCCCGGTCGTTGATAAAGGTGATGGCGTTGTCGTCGCTTCCGAATCCCTGCGAGGCGGAAAGGAGGTTGAGGCAGACGGCGTCGACGCCTTTTGATGCCAGGGCTTTTTTCGCGTTTTCCAGTGCATTCGTTTCGTCGAATTCGGCTTTGAAGGCAACGGTCTTGATGCCCTCTTTGTTTACCGTGCCGATGAGATCGCGGCTTTGCACCAGCGTCGGCGACCACGTTTCCCCCAGGGCCTCTTTTTTGAGTTTTCCCTGCTGCGGATGGGCCGGGACGTAGTCGCTGACGGCGGCGGCCATGAAGAGGTAGGGTGTCTTCTGGATCAGATGCATCGGTTCGTCCGTGATCAGCGAGGGCTTGCTCATCATCCCTTTTTTCGCAATGCGGATGGAATCGGTAAGGTATTCGGCCATTTCCTCGCTGCCCTCGACATCGAGGGTATGCATGCTCTGCGGCAGCCCCTCGTCAAAGCGCGTTGCGATCAGGTTGACGTCGGCGCCGCGCAGATAGAGTGCGGTCGCCAGCGCCGAGGCCATCTTGCCGCTGGAGAAGTTCGAGAGATAGCGCACGTCGTCGAGCCGCTCGACGGTCCCGCCGCCGGTGACGATGACGCGGCGGTGGGTCCAGAACTCGTTTTTGAGCAGCAGGCGCGCGCTTTGCCAGAAGACTTCCAGCGGTTCAGCCATGGCACCGTCCCCGGTCGTCTGGCAGGCCAGTTCCTTGGTCTGGGTCGCGACGATCTCATAGTGGGCCACGCCGAGCATCTTGAGGTTGGCCTGCGTGATGGGATGCTTCATCATGTGCGTATTGGCCGAAGGGGCGATGAGCTTTTCGCCCGGGAAGGCCAGGGCGCACTGCAGCAGCAGGTTGTCCGCGATGGCATTGGCGAGCTTGGCGATCGTCTTGGCGCTGGCGGGGGCGATGACCATGACGTCCGCGTCTTCGGCCGCCTGGATGTGGTTGTGGCGGGTCGCCCACGATTCGTTGCCGCTGTGCAGCACTTCATTGCGGCTGAGGGTCTCAAAACTGAGCGGCGTGACGAACCGTTTGGCCGCATCGGTCATCACGACTTGGACTTCCGCGCCGGCTTTGACATAGAGGCGGACCAGTTCCAGTGCCTTGTAGGCGGCGATCGATCCGCTGACGCCGAGCAGGACGCGTTTGCCCTTGAGCAGGTTTTCGGGGATCTTCATGACTTCGCCTTGCCGAAGAACTTTTGGTAGAAGTTCTTGACGATTTTCATCGGGGTGCGGCTCACTGCGAGTGAACCCGAAGGCACGCATTTTCCCGTGACCGTCGTACCGGCGGCAATCATGACGTTGTCCTCGATCTCGCACGGCGCGACGATCTGCGAATCGGAACCGACAAAGACGTTCTTGCCGATCTTGGTCTTGTATTTCGCTTTGCCGTCGTAGTTGCAGGTGATCGTCCCCGCCCCGATGTTGGTGCCTTCATCAACCTCGGCGTCGCCCAGGTAGCTCAGGTGGCCGGCTTTTACCCCTTTGAGCAGCGCCTTTTTCGTTTCGACGAAGTTGCCGAGATGCGTGTCTTCGAGGCGGCTGCCCGGGCGCAGGTGGGCCATCGGACCGCAGTCGGAGTTGATCATGATCGAATCCTCGACGACGGAGTGCGCCTTGATATGGGAGTTTTCGATGACGCTCCCGCCCGTGATGCGGGCGCCGTTCTCGATGATGCATTCGCCTTGGAAGACGACGCCCTCTTCGATATAGATCGTCTCGGAAAGCTGCATCGTTACCCCGGCTTTCATCCAGTTGTCTTTGATGCGGCGCTGCATGATGACGTCGGCGGCTTCGAGGTCCGCTTTGGAGTTGACGCCTTTGAAATGTTCTTCGTCGATGAGCAGCGGGAGGATCTTGCGGTGCTCCTCGCGGGCCATGCCGATGATGTCGGTCAGGTAGTATTCGCCCTGGGCATTGTGGTTGGAAAGACGCGGCAGGAACTCCGCGAGCACGTCGCGCCTGAAACAGTAGACCCCGGCATTGACATGGCTGATGGCGCGTTCTTCTTCGGTGGCGTCTTTCTCTTCGACGATGCGCTCGACGCCGGCATCGGAGAGCACGACGCGCCCGTAGCCGCTGGGGTCTTCGAGGTCGAAGATGGACATAATGATGTCGGCATCGGCTCTCAAAAAGCCCTGAAGCGCTTCGGCGGTGACAAGGGGCATGTCGCCGTTGAGGACCAGCACTTTTTCGTTTTTGGGTTTGATCGGCATCAGCGCGCCGCCGGTTCCCGGATACTGATTAAGATCCTGGATCGCGAAGGTGATCTCATCAAAAAGCGAACCGATCGTCTCGATCACCTCTTCTTTTTGATGGGCGACGACGACCGTGACGTCGTCGCTGATCGCTTTGGCGGACTTGATGCTGTGATAGAGCATCGGACGGCCGCTGACGGTGTGCAGGACCTTCGCTTTTTTCGACTTCATCCGGCTGCCTTTGCCGGCGGCGAGAATAATGACTGAAAGGGGTTGTGTGCTCATAAAAAAACCTATACTTTGTGCTTAAACGATATTTTATCGAAATTATACAGCAGCAGGGTCATGACGGTCCCCAGCATGGCCCCGGCGACGACGTCGCTGGGATAATGGTAGAGCACACCGATGCGTGAAAGCCCGACCAGGAGTGCCGCCGCGTACAGGGGGACGGCGAGGCGGGGAAAGATCAGTGTGAGGGCCGTTGCAACGGCGAAGGCCGTCGTTGTATGGCCTGAGGGGAATCCGTGCATGCCGTAGGCGTTCGGAGCCGCAAACCACTGGAAACCGTAGAGGTTTTCATCAAAGAGTTTGGAAGGGCGCGCTTTGCCGAACAGCAGCTTGAGGGGGATGACCGCAAGGCCGCTGGCGGCGACGGCGGCAAAGAAGAAGCGTACCCGGTCCGCCCAGGCCTGTTTTTTGGCTTTATAGCGCAGATAGAACCACAGCAGCATCGAACCGACAAGCCACCAGGTAATAATGCCGAATTCGCTGAGAAACGCACTGACGGGGCGGACCCAGGTATCGCGGTGCGCCTGTGACCAGCGTGCGGCTTCCAGGTCGATCGTCCCGTAAAAGAGCCAGATCAGCGCCGTGCCGATGACCAGGATGACGGGAATGACGGTTTTGTTTTTCATCGGAGTCCTTTGAAATCGCGGCACCATACCAGCTTCACCGTGTTGACTTTGTGCCCTCTTAAAGTGAGGTCAAAGGTTTCGGCGGGCTCGGTACGGCCGCAGCGCATGTGTTTGCTGATGTCGCTTTTGAAATCATGTGTGGTGATAAAGAGCAGATCTTTTCCTTCGGGCGTTCCCTTCTGCCAGAGGTCGAACTGGTCGAAACGGTGGTCGATCAGATAGGCGTCGATGCCGTGGGGGCGGCCGTAATAGATCGCGCGCGACGCCAGCGACCAGTTGGTGACAGCGGGCGACTCATGTGCGGGGTCTTCGATCTGTGCGGCCGCATGCGCCATGATCGTGTCCCAGCCGTACAGGTCGCGGTGGACTGACTTGTAATCGGGGAAAGGCAGGAAGGCGAAACGCAGTTCGGCATAGAGCAGTGCCACGATCACTCCCGAGAGGCCGACGGCCGCAGCGGCGTACCGTTTCCAGAACCCGCTTTTTTGCAGCAGCATCGCCGTGCCGATCGGGATAAAGAGCATATAAAAAAGTGATGTCCAGTGCGGCAGGGCGCGTGCGAAAAAGCTGTTGTAGGTAAAAAAGGCCATCATAACGAGCCCGAAAAGGCCCGAAAGAAAGAGGGCACGGTTATGCACGGAGGTCAGCGCACGGTACAGCCCGTAAAATGCGACGGGAAACAGGAAGGGGCTGTAGGCGCCGAACTGCGCGCCGAGGGACTGGGCGAAAGCGTTGAAACGGATGCCGCCTCCGCCGGAGACATGCGCGCTTTGGTAGGCGAAACTGATCCAGCCGTTCTGCATATTCCACACCAGCACGGGGCTGACGACCGCGGCGGCGAGCAGCACCGCCGGAAACAGTTTCGGCGTGATGAAAAGGTCCCAGCGGCGTCGATAGGCGAAATAGATGACGAGGGCGACGACGAAAAGAAACGCCGTATATTTCGAGAGGCCGGAAAGCCCGAGAAAAAGCCCCAGCAGCAGCCAGTCGCCCAGACGGTTGTGCGCCTCGATCCGCAGGGCGAGTGCCATGACGGGGATGAGAAAGAGAAACAGCAGCGTGTCGGGCATCAGCATCATAAAGAGGGCGTTGAACAGGAACGAGGCGTTGAGCGCCGCCGCGCCCCACAGCGCAAGCGGTTTGGAGGCGAAGAGGCGCAGGAGCCAGAAATAGACCATCGCCGTCGCCGCCGCGCCGATGAGCACCGCCGGAAGACGGGCGGCAAACTCGTTGACGCCGAACAGCGCGGTGAAAGCCCACTCTGTCCAGCCGACCAGCGGTGGATGGTCGAAATAGCTGAGCGCGGGATGGAGGCCGTAGAGGACATAGTGCGCCTCGTCGACGCCGAGGCCGAAATGGCCGATGGTCAGCAACCGCACCAGCGTTGTTATCGTTATGAGAACGATAACGGGCAGGTGCAGTTGGATGGAGAATTGAGGATGGAGGATGGAGGATGAATTTTGGGTTGATTTACTGCTTGCAGTCTCATTCTCCATCTTCCATCCTCCATCTTCCATCACGCTTGCGGTGCAATCGCGTCAAGCTTCGGCTTGATGGTATTGAACACCCACTCGGGCGTGATGACCTTGATGCACTGGTTGTCCGTACACGGGGTCTTGCGGTGGTTGGCGGCGCTGACGCACGGGCTGCAGGCCATGCCCGCAAAGATCGGGGTGGTCGGTCCGAGCGAGCCGTAGAGCGCCGGCGTTTCCGGTCCGAAAATGACGAAGGTGTGCATGTCGGTAATGGAGGCGAAGTGGGCCGGGCCGGAATCGTTGGTCAGCATGAAGGCGCTGACGCTGTAGAGGTGCGGCAGCTGCAGGAACTTCACGGCGCCGGCGAAGTTGATGCAGCGGGCGTCGTCGACGCAGTCGGCCAGGGCCTGCGCCCCTTCATATTCGGCCGGTGCGCCGGTGAGCAGCACGATCGCCTTGTCGTTGTAATCCAGGACCTTCTTAATGACCTCGCAGTAGTTCTCGCGGTCCCAGCGCCGCTGCGGCAGCAGGTCCGAGGCGTTGGAGTTGACCAGGATGACGGGGTTCGTTTCCGGATCGAAGCCTTCGTATTTTTCGGCGATGATCTCGAGGACCTCGCGCTTCTGCGTCTCCGTCACCTCCGTTTTCGCGATGGCGATCTCGCTGTCGTCGATGATGCGCTTGGTGAAGGGCAGCTGCTGTTCGCGGCTCATCAGAGCGTCGACGAGCGCGACGAAGTTCTTGGCGATGTGCTGGTGCGGGTTGTAGGCGACCTTGTGGGTCAGGAAGTCGCCGCGGTAGAGCCCCTCGTTGTGGAAACTGTGAAAGCCCACGCGGTTCGTCGCGCCGCTGAAGCCCGTCATCAGGGCCGTGAAGCGCGAAAAGAGTTCGAGGTCGATCACGGAATCGATCTTCTTTTCGCGGCACCATTTGAAGAACTTCAGGGTCGAAAGCGCGAGCGGCACCATGCCGCCTTCGTCGATCGTGAAGATGTTTTCTTCCTTGACGGTGTTCAGCAGCTGAAGGGAGACCTTGTTCTTGCTGAAAATAACGAAGTAGAGCTCCCCGTCGATCTGGCTGCGCAGTTTGCGCATGGCGGGATCGACGAGGATGGCGCTGCCCATCTCCGAG
>JARROU010000065.1:0-8338 GCA_037383585.1 Campylobacterales bacterium
CCAAGCGCGACAAGAAAGCCTCGACGTAGGGGCTGTTGACGACGGAGGCAGCCATGTCGGAGGATTTCTTGTCCCACTCCTGGCGGCTCTTGCCTTTGAAATCGGTGGCGGTTTTGTGTGCCTTGTACATGGCGGCAAAATCGATGGGTTCGAAAAACATCTTATCTCCTTGGGGTTGCCGGGAAAAAGACCGGTGTGGATTCAAAGCTTTGGATCCGGAAGCGTTCAACGAGGGACTGGATACGCGGCGACGCGAGGAACTCCAGCAGCAGTTCGGCGCGTGCGCGGCGCGCCCTTCCGATCCGATCTTCGGTCCCGACGGCGGCAAGGTAGGGACGGCGCAGTGCCGGGTCGTCGAAGAAAAAGCCGGTGATTTCGGGGTCGTGCTGCTTGTGCATCAGGAACGGGATCGTGCCGTAGAGCGTGTACCCTTCCATTTCAGCCGTGTCGCGCAGAAAGCCCCGTTTGGCGGTCGTGAAGCGGACCCGCTTCTCCGGCGGCCGCCACCCAAGAGCCGTGTGCAGGGCGTTGAACACTTCGAACGTGCCGCCGCTGGCATGGACGAGAAAGGGGGCGCCCGATGCGCTCAGCCTGTTCAAAGCCTCTTTGAGCGATCCCGCCGACGCGACGTCCGCAGGATCGCTGCGGTGGCCGACGAGCATCTGGGCGTTGCGCACCCACGGGGTGAGACGCTCGACGTAGCCGTCGGCCGCCAGGTCGACGATGGTATCGCTGGCATGCATTGTCACCAGGTCGACGGGGAAGCGGCGGCAGTAGGCATCGAGGACCCGTTTGGGACCCGTGACGACGAGTTCAACCGGGATGTGATGGGTTGCCTCGAACGCCTCGGCGATTTCCTGCCACAGGCCGCTCATCGTCATTCCGCCGATGACCGCGGCCCGGACCGGGGGTGCGGATTCGTTTGAGAACAGCGCCGCCGCGTTCAGCAGCAGCGCGAGGAAAACGCGTCGCATCAGAAGCGGTACGAGAGCTTGGCGTAGTACTCCCGTCCCGGCTCCGGATAGCCGTCGTCATAGTAGTTGAGCTTGTCCGCCAGGTTCTTCACGCCGAGTTCGGCCGTAACCGCCGGTGTCGGCCGGTAGGCGATCTTGGCATCCATCGTCAGCACGTCATGTAGTCTGACGTAGCTGCGGTCGGCCAGCTGCCCGTAGGCCCCGCTTTGTCCGCGCAGCGCGAACAGGGCGCTGAGCTGCTGCGTCGCGAAGGCGCGGGTGTAGAGATTGTACTGCGTCGTCGGCACGCCGAGAAGTTTGTCTT
The DNA here is from genome assembly GCA_037383585.1 of Campylobacterales bacterium. Taxonomy (GTDB): domain Bacteria; phylum Campylobacterota; class Campylobacteria; order Campylobacterales; family Sulfurimonadaceae; genus Thiomicrolovo. Next base: position 1,279 of record JARROU010000065.1, read on the forward strand.
CCGAAGAGGAGTCGATCTCCATGAACGTCGCGTTGGCACCGGCCTCGAAACGCTCGGCGATATAGGAAAGCCCGAGTTCGGCGCCCGAGCGGTAGTAGGTGCCGACGTTCTGGTTCTGCGTGCGGTCCACACCGTCGAGGGTGTCGTAATAGACGGACTGGATGTAGTCCTCGATGACCGAATAGAAGAGGGCAGCGTCGAGCATCCACGTGCTGTTGAACACCCCTTTGTAGGAGAGTTCGTGGTGGGTCGTCTTCTCCGGATCGAGGTCGGCATTGGGGACGCCGAAGCCGAGTTTGTACGAATAGCGTTCTTTCATCGAAGGGAAGTAGGTCTTCTGCGACACGCTCAGGCGCAGGGTCTGCATCGGGGTCAGTTCGGCGACCAGGGCCGCCTGGGGATTCCATGCGGATTCGTCGCCGTTGTCTTCGACGTTCGGATCGCTGATGTGGTCGGAGGACTTGATGTCGTAACCGAGGCCGGCGACAAAGCTGTAGCGCTCAAAGAAGCGGTACCGGTCCTCGACGCCGAAGGAAAGCGTCGTGTCCTCGAACTCTTCGGCGAGGCTCCTCTCGTTGGTCACCTTGTCGATGTCGTACCCCCTGTGGCGGTCTTTTTTGTAGTTCGTCGACACGCTCAGGCGGTTTTCCGCGGCGTCGAAGGTGTACGCGGCCCGCATCCCGTAGGTCGTTTCCTTGTAGTTGGATTTCCAGGCGAACTTTTTGTCCATCGTGGCGAGGCCGGCGTCGTCGTAGGAGTAGAGTTTGTTGTCATACTCGTCGTAGTAGGCCGTCGCTTTGAAAACGCCGCCGAGCAGGGCATGCTCCCCGATGGCGTAGACGCTCTGTTTGTCCCAGCGCGGCCAGTCCCAGTACTTCTCTCTGCCGTATTTCGGATCGGTGATTGTCGGCTGCTGTTTGGTGGCATGCTGATAGGCGTAGCCCACGGCCAGTTCGCCCCCGTCGAGCAGGTAGCCGTATTTGGCGCTGACCTGCCGGTCGTCCGATGCGGAGTTGATCCGGTCGCCGTCGGGTTGGATCGGGGTCGGATCATATTCATCCGGGAGGCGGGAGTGGTAGCGGTGTTTGCCCGAATACGAGAGCTGAAGGTAGTGGTCCTCGCCGCGCAGGCCGATGTTGCCGCCGATCATGGAGCCCGTCTGTTTCCCGATTCGATCGACGTCGCTGCGTACAAAAACGCTGCCCTCGAGCGGCTGGGTCGGTTTTTTCGTGACGATGTTGATGACGCCGCCCATGGTGTTGGCGCCGAACGCCGTAGAGGAGAACCCTTTATAGACCTCGATGGTGTCGATGTTGGTTGTCAGGAAGCGCGTGTAGTCCATGTTGCCGTCGTAGGGGACGTAAATGGGCACGCCGTCGATGAAGACGCCGATGCGGCGTGAATCGAAGCCTCGGATTTTCAGGTCCGTTTCGGCGCGCCCGCCGCGCGCGTAGAACGCGACCCCGGCGAGGCGGCTGAGCGCTTCGGAGACGGTCGTGTCGTCGTACATCCCGATCTGTTCGGCATCGACGGTGTCACTGAAGACCTCGGAGAGGACGGGATCGGACGTGACCGAGACCTGTCCCAGTTCGAAAGGCTCCGCCTGCAGGCAGGAGGTCAGAAGAAAGGTCGCCGCAAGGGCGGAAATTTGTAAAGTTTTATTCATTATAACTCCTTGTGTGGGGTGGATTCGGGTCTTTATACGGACCGCGGTCCGGTAAAACGATTCGAAACCGTCTCACCGCACGGCGGTGCGGAGCCTTTCGGCGGCCGGATCAAAATGCGATCCGGTAGGAGGCGCCGATGACCCGTCCGAGGCTCGGGAACCCGTAGACCGATTCATAGTCGTCGTTCGTGAGGTTGCGGGCATAGACCATCGCCTTGTGGCGCATCGCCATCGCGGTAAAGTCATAGCCCAGAGAGCAGTCGATGTTCGTATAGCCTCCCGCTTCGCCCGTACCCGCCTTGTTGACGGCCTCGAAGTTGTCGACATAGTAGAGCCCGAGCGTGCCCTTGACACCGGCGTAGGTATAGGTGACGATGCCGTTAAGCGTCGAATCGGGGATCCGGTTGTCCAGCGTGTCGTCGTTGTTACGGTTGTAGCTGTAGGAGAGCTGGTACGTCAGGGCGTCCAGAACCCCGGCCAGGGTCACTTCCGCCCCGTATTCGTGCCAGTCTTTGCTACCGTATAGATTGATGATGTCCGTCGGGTCGTCGGGATTGGTCCGCTGCCCGGCGACGTAGGGCGCGTCGCTGACATCGAGATAATAGAGCGATACGCGCGGTTTGAACCAGGGGGCGAGGACCGCGTCAAAGCCCGCTTCGGCCCCGAGACGCGTGCTGGACGAGAGGGTTTCCCCGTCAACGGTTTCAACCTCCGGCGCGTTCTGGGTGCTGGCGCGTGCCCGGGTGTAGAGCGCAACGCTTTTTGCGGTCTGCCAGCGGGCGCCGAGCGCCACGGCGGCGACCGGCTCCAGCGCTTCGTCCTCGACGAGAATTCTTTGTTTGCCGATCTGCTCGTATCCTTTGTCGATCCAGGTTTTGTCGACGCGCAGGCCGGCGTCCAGGCTCAGATCGCCGTGATGCCATTCGTCCTGTACGAAGGCACCCGCCGTCCGCTCTTTTTTCTCCCAGCCGGTATAGAAGTACTCCCCGGTCGGCGTATGCCACCAGATGCCCTCAACGCCGGCACGCAGGGTGTGTTCGCCGATGCGGTGGGCGTGATCAAAGCGCAGGTCGCTGAAATTCTCCTCCTGGACTTCCAGAGCGAAGGCATCGGGATTGCTCCAGGAGCGTTTCTGCAGCTCCATGCGCAGGTCGCTGCGTGCAAAGGAGAGTGAGGTGACCCCCTGTCCCCAATCGTAGGCCGCCTTCACAGAGAACTGTCCGATCTTGATCGGGTCGTATTCCCACTTGGCGTCGCTGACGCCCGGCGTGGTACTGCGCTGAAGCTCTTTGGAGCCGCGGGTCACGAATCCCTGGAGGTCCAGGCTCCAGGCGCCCTGGAACAGGCCGCCTTTGGCATAAAGCGACGTTTTTTCGAACCCGGTCGTCTCATCGGCGTCCCCGTCGCTCTGGTCGTAGTCGGCGAGAAGGGTGAGATAGCTGTGCTCCCCGACGCTTCCGCCCATGGCGCTGACGTGTTCACGCCCGAAACTCTCGACCTGCACGGCCGCCAGGCCCTCGAGGGAGGATTCGGGATCGCGGGTCTCGATCACGAGGTAGCCGGCATCGTCGCCGCCGAGCAGCCCGCCCGTGCCGTTGGGCAGGGGCCCGAGGTTAAGCGTGGCGGAATCGCGGACGACGCGGATGCGCTCGATCGCTTCCACGGGTAGGGCGGTCAGGATGCGGCTCGTGACCGCGGCGGGGATATAGACCCCGTCGATGATGATGCCCAGCGAACGGTTGCCGCGCACTTTGACAAAGGCGGGGGCTTTGCGTCCCTGGCGCTGGATAAAGACGGAGCTGGCGTACTGCAGGACGTCGTAGATGTCGGAAGGGCTGAGCGCTTCGATGGTTTCGCGGGTGATCACCTCTTCGAGGTCCGCCGCGCTGCGCGGCAGCGACGTAGGCCGGGCGGTTTCAATGCCGTCGGAGGCAACGGTGATCGGCGTCTCGTGGACGGTAATGGCGTCGAGCGCCGCTTCGTTGCCGGCATAGAGGGCCGCCGCAGATGCGGACAGGCCTATCAGCAGGTGCAGAGGGTTTCTTGACATAAGTCTCCTTTGGTAATGTAGGGTTGGATTTCATGGTGGAACCGTTCGAGCATGGCGATGTTTTCTTCGACATGCACGGCGGCGGGTTTCAGGGCGAGATGGACATGGGTCAGCGCACCGGAAAGGGTATTGATCTGTTCAATGCACCTCTCCGGGGTGCCCAGGATCGCGTTGTCGAAAAAAGGTTTCCCGTCGAAAAAGGCGGTGCGCTCCCGCAGGAGTGCTTCGTAGTTTTCGGCATCAAAACCGGGCTGGGGCTGCTCGGCCTGCGCGGCGCGCATGCATTTGACGAAATGGTCGATGGCGGGCAGTGCGGCGCGCTGCGCCTCCGCGTCGCTGTCGGCGACGCCGAAGACGCGCATCACCACCATCTGCGGGTCGTGCCCGGCGATGCTGCGGTAGAAGTTCTGTGCCTCGATGCAGGCATCCAGGCTCGCGCCCTGGGACATCATCAGCCCGTAGCCGTGGCTGGCCGCGTAGTGGATCGTCTCTTCCGAGGCAAAGGTCGCCACGTAAAAGGGCACCGGTTTTTGCAGCGGCCGCGGCGTGATGCCCCCGTTGTGGATTTGGACGTAGCGGCCGTCGTAATCGACCCTATCGCGGTGCAGGAGCAGATCGACCGCTTCGACCGTTTCGAACATGACCGTGCGCAGCTCCTCCTTACTCCGCAGAAAGTGGCGGGTGTCCGGGGCGAACCCCCCCTTGGCGAAGCCCGCGTCGATGCGGCCGCCGCTGAGGTTGTCAAGCACGGCGATGCTTTCGGCCAGCCGGACCGGGTGGTGGAACGGGGCGAGGAAGCCGGCCGTTCCGAGGCGGATGTCCCGCGTCCGCGCGGCCGCATAGGCCAGCATGACCGACGGGTCGGGCAGGACGCTGAAGGCGTTGAAGTGGTGCTCGCCGAACCACGCCTCGTCAAAGCCGAGCCGGTCGGCCGTTTCCACCAGTTTCAGCTGGTCGTGCAGGCTCTGCGCGGTGTCGTTTCCGTAGTGCTCGGTCAGGCAGAAAAGTCCGAATCGCATCGCGAGCATGGTGGTGACGATCTGTTCGCGCAGTTCCGCGCTGCCGAACCCGCCGCCCACGTAGGCCCGTCCGCCTTTGCGCAGCACGCGGAGAATCTCGCCGTAGGCCTGCCCCCAGTCATCCCAGAAGGGCGAGGAACCCCGGCTGATGACGAGATCGACGCTTTCATCGGGAAGCGGGATGTCGTGAATGTCGCCCTGAACAAAGCGGCTGCGCGCCGCGATGCTTTCCTCTTCGGCGTAATTCCGGGCATATTCGAGCATGGTTTCGCTCTGGTCGAAAAACGTCACATGCAATCCGCTCTGCCGTGCGATGGCCCGCCCCAGTGCGCCCGTGCCGCAGCCGGCATCGAGACAGACGCCCTTATCGATCCGTGTCTGCTGCACGATCTGCGACGCGATCACCGGGTAGATGGGGGCGAAGACCTCCCTGACGATGGCGTCGAACCCCGAAGGGTTGTTTGCGCCCCTGTAAGATTTTTGCTTCAATGTGTTCATGGGATTTCCTTTGTATCAATTTAGATATAACGCCTTGCATGCAAATTCAGTGCGCATGGTCCGCTCCCTTGTACGCGGGGAAAAAGAGCGCCTCGAAACGCGCTTTCTCGTTCCCTTGGATCACCCCCGGGTAGAAGTGCTGTATCAGCCATCGGACCCCCAGCAGCCGCATGAATGACGGCGGGCGGGTGAGGTAGTTGAAGGGCGTGGCCGGCACGGTGAGCACGCGGCGGTTTTTCACCGCGCTCAGCGCCTGCCAGCGGGGATTTTGCAGGACCTGCTCGGCGAAGGCGGGCTCCATCGCGACGATCACGTCGGGGTCGGCGAGCAGGACGGTTTCCAGGGTCATTTTCTCCATGCCGTAGTTGGAGCTCATCGCGCATTCAAGGGCATTGGCCGCACCGGCATATCGGAAGGGTTCGAGGTGGAACGACCCCGTGCATTCGGAGTAGAGGCCGTCGGTGCCTTCGGCAAAGTAGTAGCGCACCGGCGGGCGTTTCGCCAGTTCCGGCTGCAGGGCGTCGATGAGCGAGAGCGTCTGCTCCGTATAGGCGATCAGCGCGTCGGCGCGCTCCGTATTCCCGGAAAGGACCCCGAAAAGGCGGAACTGCCCGACGAGGTCGCGGATGGAGTCGTTGCGCACCAGCAGCACCGGGATGCCGAGCGCATCGAACTTGGCGAGGATCTTTTCGACGCCCGGCATACGCCCCCACACGAGGATGACGTCGGGTTCTGCCTGCGCCAGGCGTTCAAAATTGGGGGTCTGCCCCTGTCCGAAAAAGCCGCCGGCCACGGGGGCGTCCGCCGCCGCGCCCGCATAGGGGCGCTGGGCAGGGCTTAGGGGGAAATTCAGCGCCGCGACCAGGCCGGGATCGAAGGCCAGTACGCTCATCGTCAGCGGCGGGGAGGCGGCATAGATTTTCGAAACACGATCGGGCAGTTCGACCGCTCTTCCGTAATCGTCCGTGAGCATCCGCGCCTGCAGGGGCAGGCACATCAGCAGGTTGAAAAACAGTGCAAGGATGAAGCCCATCCGGACAGTGTTCCCGTTCATGCCAAAGCCTTTTCGAAATGGGGAATGCACCAGTTCTTGTCGCGGTGTTCGACGATCTCCGCCTCAACGCCGTAGACGTCGCGCAGCATTTTGGGCGTAATGACCGCATCCGGGGTACCGTCGCCGATCATTTTGCCTTCGTGCATCACGACGACGCGGCTGGAGACGAGCAGGGCGTGGTCGGGATAGTGGGTCGTCTTCAAGAAGGTGTACCCCTGTTCCGAGAGCCGCGTGATCATTTCCAGCAGACGCATCTGGTTGCCGTAGTCCAGTCCCGTCACGGGTTCGTCCATGATGAAGGTGGAAACCTCCTGCGCCAGGGCGCGTGAGAGCAGCACCATCTGTTTCTGGCCGCCGCTGAGCTGCCCGAAGGGGCGTTTGGCAAGGTGCTCGATGCCGACGGTGCGCAGGGCTTCGTCGGCAACGGCGTAATCTTTTTTGCCCGGCTGGGAGAAAAAGCCCAGTTTCGCGACCCGTCCCATCACAACCATTTCGCGCACCGTGTAGTTGAACGGGACGTTGTGGTATTGCGGGATGTAGGCGATGTGCTGCGCGATCGTTTTGTGCGAATAATCCGGGAGCGGACGGCCGGCGAGCCGGATGTCGCCGCTGCCGCGCAGCAGCCCGAGCATCAGGCGGATCAGCGTGCTTTTCCCGCAGCCGTTGGGACCGAGCAGGCTGACGACTTCGCCGGGATAGAGGGCGAAATTCATCTGTTTGAGCACCTGGTGCGACGGATAGGAGAAGGAGAGGTTTTTCACTTCGATGATCGG
>JARROU010000066.1:0-5803 GCA_037383585.1 Campylobacterales bacterium
GTCCGTCGCTGTGTTCGATGATGACAACATTTTCCAGCAGCGGCGTGTTCTGCGCCAGGATCACTTTCCCATTGAAAACGGCTTTGACCTTGGCCTCCTTGTTTTTCGGCTGCAGGGAGACCGATTCGTTGAAAATCTTGATCTTGTAGATGGGGTCGGTATAGGTACCGTATCGCTTGAGCACCGTATAGCTGTCCAGCGGCGCGATGGTTTTTTTGCCCCGGTACCGGCGAGTTCTTGCTTTATGGTAGCTGCTGCCGACCGATTTGACTTTCGGCAGCTCTTTGGAAGCCAGCAGCGCTTCGTTGCGGCGCTGTTCTGCCGCATTCCTTGCTTTTTGCGCTTCGCTCTCCTGGATGATGTTCAGCCGGCTCAGGGTTTTCTTCAGTTCCTGTTTTTGCGCCAGCAGTTTTCGGAGTTCTTTCCTGTAGCCTTTCTTCTTTGTGCGCAGCTGTGCAAGTGCTTTCTCGTTGGAACGCTTCGCTTTTTCAAGGTCGCGTTTTTCTTTCTCGATCGCGACGATCTCCGTTTTGAGCTTGGCGGTTTTCCCGGTAAGGGAGTGGAGCGCTTTGCGGTTTTGGAGGTAATCGCTTTCGAGCTGTCGAATCCGTTTTTGTGCCTGTGCGTTCAGTGATTTGAAGACCGCTTCTCCGATGATCGTCTCCGCAGAGAGTGTATTGTTGTCGTCTTGCATCATTGTCAGCGATACGATGCGCGCCATCAGTTCGGCGAGATCGGCGCGCAGTTTCTTCTGCCGGGCTTCGAGGGCTTCTTGTTTTTCCGTCAGGGCCTGCAGTTCGTCCCGGGAGGAGGAAAGCGTCGATGTCTTGCCCTGCAGTTCGGCTTCGAGGTTTTCGATCTTTTTGCGCTGCGTCAGAACCGTTCTTTCCTTGCGCAGGATCGATTTGGCGGTTTTGGCCATTTTGGCATTGATCGATGCGTAGTTGCGGTCGAACGATTTCAGGTTCCTGGTCGTCTCGCTGATTTTGGCGTCGATGCTTTTGGCGCCGGCACAGACGGCAAGGGACAGCAGCAGGGCAAAGGCGAACCGAATCATACCTCTTCTTTATGTCCCATGACGATCATGGAAGCGAGCAGGATGGAGAGGGTGATCGCAACCCCGAAAAGGAGGGGGACGTCATGGAAGGGGGCGAACAGTGCCGCCTGGATCTGGACCAGTTCGAGCAGTCGCTCGATCCATCCGTAATGGCCGACCAGTACAAACGCGGTAACGGCCAGCAGCGATGCAATCACGGCATCGACGATCGCCAGACGGAACAGGACCGCCGAACGAAGCCAGACGGGGGCGCCGAACAGGGCCATGATGTTCATGCGTTCGCGGTGCTGGAACTGCCACAGGCGCATTTCCTTGAGGATCAGCAGCGACGTGACGAGAAACAAGACGGCGGCCAGAACGATCACGACGCTTTTGAACAGCAGCAGCAGGCGGTAGACCGTATCATGCTGCTGCGCAAACGTCTCAACACGCAGAATGCTGCGTACGCGTTTGAGTTTTTCCCCGAGCACCTGTGCATCTTCGGGAGTGATGAAATGCGCCATGCGCAGGCGGTAGAAATGCGGGAGGTCGAGTTCCATCAGGTTGATACCGACACCGCCGGCATGCTGCTGCAGCTGCTGGAGCACGTGCTTGGGCGACAGCGGTTCGACGGATTTGACGGCAGGGGCGATTTTTTCGAAAAAGGGAAGGGTAAGGTTTGTATCGCTGACGATGACGATGCCGTAGTTGTCCCCGAGCTGCTGTTCGTAGGCCGCGATCACGCGATCCAGGCTCAAAAATAGCTGCAGGGTAATCAGGATGGAGAAGAGCGCCGTGATCAGGGAGAAGTGGCTTCTAAGAGACTTCATAGACGTCTCCGTGTTCGATATGGTAGTGCCGGTACCGGGTGCCGAAGGATTCGGGAATATGGTGCGTCACGACGACGACGGTAGCTTCCAGCTGTGTATTGGCACCTTCAAGCAGGTTCCAGATGACCTTTGAAGAGTAATCGTCCAGGTTGCCCGTCGGCTCATCGGCCAGGATGAGGATGGGGTTGTGGGCCAGGGCGCGCGCCATCGCGACGCGCTGCTGTTCGCCCCCGCTGAGTTCCATCGGGTATTTTCCCCGCTGATGACTGAGCTTGACATGGCCCAGAAGCTTCTCCACCTGCAGGTCGCTGACGTCGCGCGCATAGCCGTTGATGAGCAGCGGCAGCATTACGTTTTTCTCGATGCTCCATTCCTTGACCAGTTTGTAATCCTGAAAGACGATGCCGACATGGCGACGGAGGAAGTTGAGCTTTTTGGAACTGATGTGGGCCATATCGACCCCGCCGACGGTCAGATTCCCCGAGAGCAGGGGGAGTGCGCCGAAAAAGGATTTGAGCAGCGTCGATTTGCCGCTGCCGCTGGCGCCGGTGATGAAGACAAAACTGCCCGAATCGATCGAAAAGGATGCCTTGGAGATGATCGTCTCGTTTTTACCGTAGCCCAGGGAAAGATCGTCGGCAACAATGATCTTATCCATTCAGCGCCCCTAAAAGCAGGCTGTGGGCCCGCTGATTGGTGCGCGAACGCACCGGCGGCGTCGGCAGGTAGTGCGGGGCGTCGCCCAGCAGCAGGTAAAGGTGCTCGGGACGTTCGTAGGGCCCCATGGAGAGGCGGAACATGAAGCGGCCGTCGCTCGTGCGGTAGAGGCGCTCGAAATGCACAAAACCTTCGTCGAATCGGAGTGTTTTTCCGTTGAGGGCTCCGAGTGTTTCCGTCTCAGGATTCAGCGCATCGAACGTAAAAGGGGAAATCGCTTCAAGCCCGGCCGACGTTTCCTCGTTGTGCATGATGACGTCATAGATGTTCTTCTCCATGCGGCGCCACCGGTCCTCGTATTTGCTGCTGATTTCGAGGGCGCGGTTCTTGTAGATCTCGATGTGGTTCTGGTTCAGCGCCATGAAGGTCTCGAAACTGTAGGCGAAGTAGTTGTCGCTATCGGTGCGCAGCTCCAGCTTCCCGCCCGGACCCAGGGCGCGGATGCTCTCGGTGATGAACGCCTCGCTGATGACGCGGCGGTGCGGTTTTTTGTCCCACGGCACGGGGACGTGGACGTAGATGCGGCCGGCCAGGTTTGAAGGCACCAGTTCCAGGAAAAGCCGGGCGTCGTAGTCAAGCAGGAGAATGTTGTCGAGTTTCTGGATGTTGATCTGCTTGAGCACCTGCTCGATGGAGGGCTTGTGGATCTCGATGCCGATGAAAAGCACGCCGGGATTCGCTTTGGCCTGGTGCAGCAGGTGGCGGCCCGAACCGAAGCCGACTTCGATGCGGACCTCGCGGTCGGTTGGGAAGCGCTTTTCGAAATCATGGATCGACCACAACGCGCTGTCGCTGCTTAGATGCATATTGGCTTCGCCGGAGTCGACGTTGGAGGAGAGGACATCAAGCTGCGCGCCTTTGGCATAAGCCTGAAGCGCGCGTTTGATCAGATAGGTCGGCGAGGGACGGGAGATCTTGTCCGCTTTGAGCAGTGTTTTGTCCGGCAGGGTTTTGAGCAGCAGGAAAAACGGTTTCTCCTCGATGCTGGCGGCAATCAGCTTTTCATCATCGTGCAGAGTGTTTTCGGCGAGATAGTGGAATGTCACACCGTCGACGGTAAACGGAAACTCCGGCGTCTTGAATTCGGCAATATGAAGGTGCGGCATATGGGTTACTGCGCCTCCAGTACGATGGTCTCGGATTCGGACGGTTCGGAACGCAGACCGTTGGCATCGACGGCGATGACCCGGTAGCTGTATTCATGCCCCTTGGCGATATTGGCATCGGTAAAGGAGGTGGTCTTGATGTTTCGGATCATGGCCTCTTTGCTGTCAAACCAGCCGCTGCGCGTTGTCTTCTTCAGTTCATAACCGACGGTACGCGGATCGGTTGCCTGCCACCGGATTACGACCGCGTTCCCCTGCAGTGAAACTCCGGTCAGTTTCGGTGCGCCGGGCACGGGAAGCGTACTGCCCTCGGCAATCTCACTCGGCAGGCTTTCAAGCTCATCTTTGTCGACGGCGGCGACCTTGTAGAAATAATGCACCCCGTCTTCCTCGGTTTTGTCCGTGAAGAAGGTGTTGGCAACTTTGGCGCGATAGCTGTAGAACCCGTTCTCACTCGAAGCACGGTAGACCTTGTAGTAAGCAATGTCCTTGTTCGGAGACGGCTGCCAGCTCAGATCAACCGTTCGGATGTTGTTCCGGCTCGCTTTCAGGCCTTTCGCCGGAAGCGGCAGCGGCTTCGTCGCAACGGTGACGACGGAGGACGGGAGGGTTTTTTTGCCGTTAAAAGTGCGTGCCACGATGCGGTAGCGGTAGACGCTGTTGTCCTCGAGGTCGTGGTCGATGTACTCGGCATTGAGGCGTCCGTGCACCTGGTCGACCCGGTGGAAGTTTTTCTCGCCCGGGTCGAGGCGTTCGATCTCATAGCCGCTGACGCGCAGATCGGGGTGGGGACGCCAGAGCAGCTTTGCACTGCGGGCCAGTTCTTTGGTTGCCGTGAAATAGCTGACGGGTTCGGGCAGGCTCAGGGTTTTGGCGCTGACGGTTTTGTCGGGCATGGACTCGCGCCCTTTGGCGTCGACGGTCGTAAAGCGGTAGCGGTACGTCGTGGACGGGGCCAGTTCGCTGTCGACGTAATGCGTACGCAGCGTATCGTCGATCGTGGCGACGCGGTAGATTTTTTTATCCCCGCTGCCGGGAGTGTCGCGGTAGATACGGACGCCTTTGACCCGCGGATCGGTGACGGGTTTCCATTCGAAGGCGATGGCATCGGTATCGCTGAGATATCCGTTGATGCTGACCTGGGGCAGCGTCTTGTCGATGGCAACGGGCTCGGCCGGGCCGGGTTTGCCTGTACAGCCGCTAATAAGCAGCGTCAGTGTTGAAAAGAGTGCCGATGCGATCAGGATCGATTGTTTCATCCAGGGTCTCCGTATCGAAATGGGACTGCAGCCAGGACGCGAACGCCTGCGGAAGCGGAGCGTGGAAACGCATCGTTTCGCCCGATTGCGGGTGGGTGAAATAGAGCGTATAGGCATGCAGCAAAATACGTTGGATTTTATCGGGATTGCTCTTAATGCCGTATAAATGGTCGCCGAGGATATGGCGGCTGAACGTCTCGAGGTGGACGCGGATCTGGTGGGTACGGCCGGTGAAGAGCTTGCAGGCGATCAGTTCCTGTTTTTCATCGTCGGAGAGCAGCAGTTTCTTAAAAAGCGTCTGCGCCGCTTTGCCGTGGGGGACCGCCGCCATTTTAAGCCGGTTGTGCGGGCTGCGTCCGATCGGCTTGTCGACCAGGGTGAGGTCCTCTTTGAGCGGCGGCGTAATGACGGCCAGGTAGTAGCGACCCATGCTCTTGTCCTGCAGCTGTTTCGAGAGTGCATCATGGGCTTCGTTGGTCTTGGCGACGACCATGACGCCGCTGGTACCTTTATCCAGGCGGTGGACAATGCCGTGACGTTCCTCGCCGCTGAGGGTCGAGAGGCGGATATTGTGGTGTTTGAGCCAGTCGACCAGGGTGGGCTCTTTGACACTGGGGGCGGGATGGACCGTGAGACCGCTGGGCTTGTCAATGACGAGAAGATGGTCGTCCTCGTAGAGAATAGGCACATCGAAGTCGATCGGCTGGGCGGCTTCGGGTTCCATCTCGGGCAGTGAGACGACGACCTGCTGACCGGCTTTGAGCTTTAGCCCGGGCTTGAGCGTCTTTTTGCCGTCCACGTCGACGTGTCCGTTTTTGATGAGGTGCGCGACCTGGTTGCGGGGTTCATCCATGG
>JARROU010000067.1:0-5761 GCA_037383585.1 Campylobacterales bacterium
GAGGTGCGGAATCTCCCGCTTGCAATAGCGGCAGTTTTTGCCGAAGAAATTCACCAGTACCGGTTTGCCCTCGAAGCCTCTGAAGTGCATGCCGTTGGGCAGCGCCGTTGCTGCAATCGTCTTTTCCCCCGCCCTTTTGAGCGTAAACATGTCGGCTGCGCCCGCCGCCGAGTATGCCAGCAGCACGGCCGCTATCATCAATACGAATCGTTTCATTTGCCCCCGCTTTTTCAAAAATGTCCGTATTATAACTTATCCCTTGGCCCGGCCGGCTGTCAGAACGGCAGCAGCCCCTTGACGCCGCCGGAACCGCCGGCGAGCCCCGTCGCCTGGGAGGAAAGATCGCCGAGCATGCTGTTCTGCTCCCCGACAAGCGTGTTGATATCGACGATGCCCGCCTCTGTTCCCTTAAGGGCATCCAGACGCGCTCCCGTCTGGGCCGTCAGGCCCGATTTGAGTTCACCCCGATAGGCTTCGAGTTCCTTCCCCATCGCCTTCCCGACGCCTTGCGAGATCCGGCGGTCCAGATCGGTTTTCACCCCGATGGCCGGCGCCGTAAGTGTACCTCCGAGCGTGGCATCGATGTTGAACGCAGTGATGTCCGACAGAATCCCGGAAACAATCTCACCCATTTTGCCCGTCATCCCTTCCGTGAGGATGCGCGCGTCGCTGAACGCAAAACGGCCTTCGCCCCCGAGCGCCGAGGCATCGGTCAGAGTCAGCCCGCCGCTGAGCGCGACGTTGCTGTGCCCGATCAATACCGGATCCAGGGCCAGCCCCCCGATGGGAAGTCGTTTCGCTTCAAATGTAACACGGTCGATGACCGTTTCCCCGAGGCGGTTGTCTTCGCCCTCAAGACGCAGCCCCTTGACCGTCGGGCCGTCGCTGCTCGCCGTGAACGTCAGCGGACGTCCCAGGGCCTTCTGGTTGTCGGCAATGTCACGGATCTGCGCCGCAAACGCCTGCGACTTGAAGATGCCGTCGATCTCGGTCAGGGCGACCAGGAACTCCGGACTCGGCACGGTCAGCGGATAGCGCATCCAGCGGCCTTCGCCGCGCGGAGGCACCGCCGCTTCAGGCGGATTGTCACGACTAAGATAGGGACGGACCAGCGCGTAATATTTACGCGCCTGTGCCAGGTAGGTTTTGATCTTTTCGCCGAACAGCGTGCCGATCACGTTCATCCCGCCGCTGCCGTCAAGCGTGTAGGCGGACTTGAGACGGTTGTAATCCTTCAGCGGCGCCTCTTTCACTTCTTTTATCAGGGCCGTGATCCGTTTTTGGTCGGATTTGAAATCGGACTTGATCGCCTCCAGCGCCTTTTTGCGTGCCTCGATCTTCGATTTGAACGTCTTGACCTCCCCGGCCAGTTTCACCAATTCCTGCGGGTCCTTGGAACGGCTCATGGTTTTGAGACGCTCCAGATCCAACTGCAGCTCTGAAAGCGCGTCCTTGCTCAGATCGGTCTCCGCCGTCTTCTCCCATCGCGCACGGATCGATTCGATCTGTTCCTGCGCGTTTTCATAGACCTTGACGGATTCAAGGTCGGCTTTGGCGATCAGGCTTTTCGGATCCGGGAAGCTGAACGTCGGGAGCTCCAGCGCCTGCTACTGTTTTGTGCCCTCCGCCCCCGTTTCCGGGGCCGCCGCTTTTTTCAGCGTCGCCGGCGTATTGAAACCGACCCCGCTTATGAGCATCTTCTCGATATGGATCCGGTCGAGCAGAAGATCCGACAGCGCGGCATCGAAACGGACCAGGTCCGCCGAAACGGCGTCGACCCCCTCCTCTTTTCCTGCGACTTCGAGGCGGCGGATGCTGAACGCCCCGCGGCTGAGATCGGTTTCGACCGCCCCGACGCGCACGTCGCGCTGCAGTGCGGCGCTGCCGCCCTTTTCAATGCCCCATTTGAGCAGCGGGTCGACCAGCAGCAGCGTGATCCCGGCGATCCCGCCGCCGACGATGACGAACACGCCGGCGCCCCACCATCGTAGCGCCGCATGTTTTTCCTCGGCCGCATTGAGGAAGCCGAAGGTCCCGAACAGGGGGAATCTGGCGAGAAACGCCCCCAACCCGCTCCGGTAACGGCGGATCAGCCACCCCAGCAGCAGATACAGCGGAAGCGCGAACAGCAGCGACGCGACCGTCGCCCCCATGACGAGGGTGTTGTTGAAGTGGGTCAGGCGCATAACGCCGCTGTTGTACCAGGAAGTCCAAAGGCCCTGGAGGTTTTCCGCACTTAGAAGCGCGTACCCCAGCCGCTCGAACCACGGATCGAAAAGGTATCCCACCCCCGCGAACAGCGCCGCGGAAAGAAAAAACAGTCCCAGGTGGATGTTGAGCACAAACGCCAGGAAGAGAAAAACGATGTTCTGAAGTCCGTCAAGCGGTGTCAGACCGGCGACCATCCCCAGGACGATGGCGAGCGTCACCTGCCAGGGGCTCTGCGCCGAGTTCAGCGCCCGGAACAGTTTGAAAAGAAATTTCATGGAGGCTCCTTTCGGGCAATTATAGTATAAATCTTTATGATAACGGTTAGGGTGCGAAAGCCGATGCGCTATGGCATAATGGTTACAAAAAGATGTCAAAGGAGCGCAGCATGGCACGCGTGGCTGTTTTGATCGAGGAGCTCGTCGAGGACGCCGAATTCATCTACCCCTTTTACCGTCTGCAGGAAGCCGGATACGAGGTCAGAGTCCTCGCCCCGCGTCCCGGCACCTATCAAGGAAAACACGGCGGGAGTTACCCGGCAAAATATGCGGCGGACCCCGAAGATGCTGAGGGCTATGACGCCCTCTTCATCCCGGGCGGATACGCCCCGGACCGGCTGCGCCGCAGCGAAAAGGTGCTGGAACTCGTGCGAAGGATCCACGATGCCGGCAAGCCCGTCGCCGCGGTCTGCCACGCGCCCTGGGTCCTGATCTCCGCCGGGGTCGTCAAGGGCAGAAACGTCACGGCGTTCGCCTCGATCCGGGACGACCTGACCAACGCCGGGGCGATCTATACCGGAAGAAGCGCCGAATTCGACGGCAACCTCATCACTGCGACGGACCCCTCGGCCCTGCCGGAGATGATGCGCCTTTTTCTGAAACAGCTGATGAAAGGTTCCGTGCAGTAGCGGAAGGCCGGGAAGCGCGCCTGTTAGATAAAGTTCGGCGCGTCGTTGGCGAAGTAGATGATGTCCCCGGGACGGGTCTTGTCCCCGAGCACCTGTGTCAGGGTGTTTTTGTCCTCGAGGTAGACGGTGTCGGAAACGCTGAGGTGTTTTTTGAACAGGGCCGCGTTGAGTCTGCCCGTAACGATGGCGAGGTCGAAGACGCCGTTGATCGCTTCGATCAGTTCGCGGTTGAGATCCTCGGTACTTTCGACGAGTCCCGGCGTCACGATCACTTTGCGCCCCCCGTGCTGCGCGCAGAGGCGGATCCCCTCTTTGATCCCGTCGATGTTGCCGTTGTAGCCGTCATCCAGGATAATCTTCCCGCCGGCGTCGATGCGCTGGAGGCGGTGTTCGACCGGAGAAAGCGCGGCGACCCCTTTTTCGATCGAAGCGTCGTCCATCCCCATCTCCCGGGCGACGAGCACCGCCGCTTCGATGTTGATCGCGTTGAAGGCTCCGAGCACCGGCGCGTGCAAGTGCAGCCGCTTTTCTTCGAACGCCAGGTCGAAATCGAGCCCTTCCAGATCCGCGGACACGTTTTCGATCTCCGTGCCGAAGAAGCGCACCTTTTCATGAGGTTCTTCGGTCGCCTCGTGGTGCACCAACGCCGTTTTAAGCCGGGACGACTGGATCAGTTCCAGCTTGGTGCGCACGATCGTCTCGAGGGTGCCGAAATACTCCAGGTGCTGCGGTCCCACCTTGCCGACGACCGCGTAATGGGGCCGGATGAGCTCCGCGATCTCCAGGATGTCCCCCGGCCGTCTCGCACCCGCCTCGCAGATGTAGACCTGCGCCGTTTCGGGCAGGGATTCGTTGACGTCGCGGATGATGCCGCCGAGGGTGTTGACGCTGCGCGGGGTCATGTAGACCTCGAACTGCGTCCCCAGCAGCTGCGCGATGAAGTTTTTCATGCTCGTCTTCCCGTAGCTGCCGGTCACGGCGACCACGGTCAGGTCCGTCATACGCTCCAACTTGCGCTGCGCCTCTTTTTTAGGGGCGAGGAAGAGAAACTTCTCGATGCCCGTCGAGAGCAGCCAGGCCAGCAGCAGCGGCGCAAAGAGCGGCAATGTTTCGCATCCTTCATTGAGAAGACAGAGGAAATCGCCGAAAAGCGCCAGTCCCGTCAGTACAATGAAATAGCGTCTGACCCGCCAGGTGAGCACCAGTTTCTTGTCCAGGCTCCGGTACCACCAGACGAAGGCGCCGAGGTAGAGCAAAAAGAAGATCGGGAAGTAGGCCCCCAGGACAAAATAGGCGCCGAAAGGGACGATGAAGTAGAACAGGTGCCACACACGCTTATGGTGGTTGAGCACGACCCGCTCGAGTTTGTAGCTGTACCACTGCAGGTTCAGGATCAGGTACCACCCCAGCGTCAGGACCAGTGCGATATTGGTGACAAAGGGAATGAGCTGCATCGTCGATTCGATCATTGGACGCTCCGGGTGACCTCGGCGGCGATCTCATCCGCAACCGCGCCGGCCTGTTTCATAAAAAAGTAGTGGTCCCCCTCCATCACGACCAGGCGGCTGCTGCCGATCAGGCTCTTGATCTTTTCGGCGCTTTTGACCGGGGTCGCCGTATCTTCTTTGCCCCAGCACAGCAGTGCGCGGCCGTCAAAACGCCGGAAGGTCTCGGAGAAATCCTCGTTGACGACCCGTTTAAAGGTGTCGTACATCACTTTGTTGAGTGCTTTGGCGTCCTCGGCGACAAAACGCGAGCGCAGCTTCGAGAGTCCCAGGGATTTGAGCAGCTTGAACAGCGCGATCTTGGCGCGCACCTTGAACGGTTTCGGCCAGACGATCCCCGCGCTTGAGAGCAGGACCAGCAGCCGGGGCCGCAGCAGCGTCGCGACCTTCCCGCCGAAGGAGTGTCCGACGATCACCTCTTTGTCGTTGGCGTTGATCTGCGCAAGGAAGAGCTCCACGATGTCCGCGTAACTGTCGCTGTCGAGTGCGATCGGCGCCGTGGAGTTGCCGAACCCCGGCAGGTCGATGTAGACGTGGCGGAACGTATCGAGCTTATCGCCGAACGCCTGTTTCATCAGCGCCTTGTTCGATCCCCATCCGTGCAGGAAAATGATGGTGCGCTTTGCTGACGGGTTGACGATTTCATAACTGACGGTAAAGGTGTGCTGGGCGTATTGAAGGGTCTTGACTGCCACTATTTTCCCTTGGCCGCGTTGATGGAATGGATGTATTTATAGTCCACCTTCGGGCGGCGCGGTTGCGGCAGGTTCTCCAGCAGGTCGGCGATCGCCGCGGGGAAATCCCCGAAAAGATAGTTTGCCATCGAACCGGGGATGGGGTTGATCTCGTTGAGGTAGACCTCGCCGTCGACGACGAAGAAGTCGCAGCGGATCAGCGCCCCCTCGAACAGCCCTTCGTAAATGGAGGCGAACGCGGATTTGAGCTTCACTTCCAGCGCCCCGTCGATCTCGGCGCGGCCCACCTCGCCGGTCCGGGCAAAATCGAGGTACTTCTTGTCGAAATCAAGGAACTCGTTTTTCTGCGGCTCTTCGACGATGGAGTAGACGATCCCCTCCGCCCCGCGGTAGCCGGCGAGGTTGTACTCTTTCACCCCGCCCAGGAAGGGCTCGACGATCACGCT
>JARROU010000068.1:0-5680 GCA_037383585.1 Campylobacterales bacterium
ACTGGGGGAGAGCGTCAGTACGAAGATCATCATCTCGATGGAGGACCCGGACAATACCGTCTACCTCAAAGATGCCCTCGACGAGGCCGTCGTCAACCGCTTCCGCACCCGGCTGACGGACGAGGAGCATGCGCAGAGCCACCTCAAAATCGCCCTGCGCAGCGTCCGGTTCATCCCCATCCGTTACGATACGAACGGCTATATCATCGCCTACCGTGCGATCGTGATGCTTGACATCGAACGGACAAAGGGCGAACAGACCCGGAACTACCAGGCGCGGGGCAGCTACCAGTTCACGATCGAGCCCAACGCCATCATCTCCGATCTGGTCCGTTTCGAGGCGATCAAGTTCGGTTCGGAAAAAGCGCTGGACAGCTTTGTCGCGCAGGTCGCCGGCGAAGGGGCGTTGCGCTGAAATTCGCCGAATTCCTCGATGCGAAGCCGCTCTACTACGACGAGATCGATCTCGAGCGGATGCCGCGGGCATGGGCCCGGATCAAAGACAGTGTCCGGCTTCCGAAGATCGTCCACCTCGTCGGCACCAACGGCAAAGGTACGACGGGGCGCTTCCTCGCGTCGGCGCTGCTGCATGCCGGTTACCGCGTCGGCCATTACACCTCCCCGCACATCCTGCGCTTCAACGAACGGCTCTGGCTGAACGGACATGACGCCGACGATGCGCAGCTCCAGGACGCCTTCGAGCGTGTAATGGCGTGGCTGGACCGGGATACGGCCGACGCGCTCAGCTATTTCGAGTTCACGACCCTGATGGCCGCGGCGCTGTTCGAGCGGTGCGACTACATTGTGATGGAAGCGGGGCTGGGCGGTGAGCATGATGCGACGGCCGTCTTTGAAAAGCATCTGACACTCGTGACACCGATCGACATCGACCACCAGGCGTTTCTGGGCGGCACCATCGAAGCGATCGCCGCGACGAAGCTCCGGGCGATGGGACCGACGGTCATCATGGGCCTCCAGCCGCACCCGCAGGTGTATGACATCGCCGACGAAATCGCGCGCGAACGCCATGCCACGCTGCTGCGCTGCGAAACGCTCCTGGGCCGGGATGGTATAATGACGCTTCAAAACGTCGCACAGCGTACGCAGCTGCCGGCCTATCTGCAGGACAACCTGAAGCTTGCCATTGCCGCACTGGTCTGGCTGGAAATTCCCTTTGACGCCGACAGTTTCGACGCCCCGCTTTTCGGCCGGTTTTCAAAGATCGCGCCGAACGTCTGGCTGGACGTCGGGCACAACGTTTTGGCCGCCCGGGCACTTGCGGCCGCACTGGGCGACCGGAAGATAACGCTGGTGTACAACAGCTACGGCGACAAGGATTACGCCGCCATTTTGAAAGCACTCAGAGCGAACATCGAAAGCGTCGAACTGATCGACGTCAAAAGCGAACGCGCGGCGTCGCGGGACGCGGTGAAAGCCGCCCTCGATGCGCTGCAGATCCCCTACCGGACTTTCGAGGGGATCGACGCACAAAAAACGTACCTGGTATTCGGCTCCTTCAGCGTGGCGGAGGCGTTTATCAAATATATAAAAGTAGATAGAATAAAGAAATAAAGTGCCAAGGGCGCGCGAGCATTCTGCTAAAGAAAACAAAGCGTTAGCGTAGCCAAAGGGGCTTGGCTCCTTGGGCGTTAGGATAAAAATGAAAAACGACTTTACGGTGATCGCATGCCGTCGATGATGCAGGCGAAACTCTATGCGTACCTGAAACAGAACCCGGTTCCCGAGGTTCTGATCTGCGAGGACGCCGCCGAAGCGCAGCAGCTGCACGACCTGTGCCGGTACCAGGCGATCGACGCCGTCGTGCTGCCCGATTTCCGGGCGACCTGGCTGGACGATCTGCGCCCCTTCGGCGAAGAGCTGACCCAGATGGCCGAGGCCCTGCGCCGCTACTACGAGGCCGACAAAAAGCCGCTCGTCATCGCCCCGTTCAAGACGCTGCTCTTCGCTCTGCCCAAGCCGAACCTGCTGCGCACGCGCCGGATCGCGTTCGGGGACACCCTCGATCTCGGCGCATTCAAAAACGAACTGCTGCACTGGGGGTACAGCTTCGTCGACCTGGTCGAGGTGGAGGGCGAGGTTTCCTTCCGCGGCGACATCATCGACCTCTTCGCCCCCGGGACGGAGACCCCTTACCGCATCTCGCTGTTCGACGACGAGGTGGAGCAGATAAAAGGGTTTGAAGTCGAGACCCAGCGCACCGTCGGCGAGGAGCTTGAGGGCTTCGAGCTGCACAGCGCCCCCTACGCCTTCGACGAAGCGGGGTATGAACGCATCGTGAGCGCGGTCGAAGCGTCGCAGAGCGACAGTTTCGTCAAGGACATCGATTCGCTCGGGTTCTGGTACCTCGGCGACGACGCCGGGGATTTCCTCGCGGGCAAAAAGACGGCCGCCGTCAAACCCCTCGATGCCCTCATTGGGGAGGCGTATGCGCTCAACACGCCCCAGGTGCCGCAGTCGGAGTTCGAAACCGCCACGGTGATCCCGGAAAACGACCGCGTCAAGGCGCTGGCGGTCACCGACGTCAAAACCCTCCTGGACGTGCACGAAGGCAAAAAGATCACCATCATCGCCTCCAGCGACGCCCAGCTCAAGCAGGCGGGGATCTTCGACACGGCGGGGCTGACGGTCAAGCACTCCGGCGAGATCGTCAACCTGATCACCGACACCGAGCTGATCATCTCGCTCAACAAGCCGGTCAAAAAGAAGCGCCGCCGCAAAAGCAGCCTGCTGCTCGACGACCTCAAGCCCGGCGACTACGTCGTACACGAAGAGCACGGCGTCGGGATCTTCGAAGCGATCGAGCAGGCGGAGATCCTGGGAAGCGTGCGCGACTTCATCGCCATCCGCTACCAGGGCGAGGAGCGGGTGCTTCTGCCGGTGGAGAACCTCGACGCCATCGACCGCTACATCGCCGGGGCCGGGGCGCCGCCGGTGCTCGACCGCCTGGGCAAGGGGAGCTTCGGGCGGCTCAAGGACAAGGTCAAGAAGCGCCTCTTCGAGATCGCGTCCGAGATCGTCAACACCGCGGCCCAGCGTACGCTGATCGCGGCGCCCGTCATCAAGACGGATGCGAAGGCGCTGCAAGCGTTCCAGCAGGAGGCCGGGTTCGAATACACCGACGACCAGGCGACCTCGATCCGCGAGATCATCGAGGAGATCGGCGGGGGCCACGTCATGGACCGGCTGCTCAGCGGCGACGTCGGCTTCGGCAAGACCGAGGTGGCGATGAACGCGATGTTCGCGGCCGCATCGGCGGGCTTCCAGTCCGCCATCATCGTGCCGACGACGCTGCTGAGTTCGCAGCACTTCGCGTCGCTCAAGGCGCGGTTCGCCGGGTATGACTTCACCATCGCGAAGATCGACCGGTTCGTCACGCCGAAGGCGAAGAAGGCGGTCCTGGCCGGGCTGGCCGACGGCACCGTCGACATGGTCGTGGGGACTCACGCCCTTTTCGGGACGGAGTTCGCCAAGCTCGGGCTGGTCGTCATCGACGAAGAGCACAAGTTCGGGGTCAAGCAGAAAGAGAAGCTCAAGACGCTCTACGAGAAGACCCACCTGCTCACGATGAGCGCCACCCCGATCCCGCGCAGCCTCAACCAGGCGCTCAGCTCCATCAAGACGATGAGCACGCTGATGACGCCGCCGAGCGAACGGCAGGGCGTGCGCACCTTCGTCAAGGCCTACGACGAAAAGCTGGTCAAAGAGGTCATCCTGCGCGAGCTGCGCCGGGGCGGTCAGGTCTTTTACGTCTACAACTCCATCGACCACATGCCGATCAAGCTGGGCGAGCTCAAGGCGATCCTGCCCGACCTGCGCATCCTGATGCTGCACTCGCAGGTCGGCGCCGCCCAGACGGAGAAGGAGCTGCTGAAGTTCCAGGACGGCGAATACGACCTGCTACTGGCGACCTCGATCATCGAGTCGGGCATCCACATGCCGAAGGTCAACACGATGATCATCGACGGGGCCGACCGCTTCGGCATCGCGGACCTGCACCAGCTGCGCGGCCGGGTGGGGCGGGGCCACACCGAGGGGTTCGCCTACTTCATCGTCGAGGACAAGGAGGCGATCACGGAGGAGGCGAAAAAGCGGCTCGTGGCGCTGGAGTCGAATTCCTTCCTCGGCAGCGGTTCGGTACTGGCCTACCACGACCTGGAGATCCGCGGCGGCGGGAACCTCGTCGGCGACGCGCAGAGCGGCCACATCAAGAACATCGGCTACTCGCTCTACCTGCGGATGCTCGAAGACGCCATCAAGGAGCTGAGCAACCAGAAGGAGACGCCGAAGGCGAAGGTGGACATCAAGCTCGCCGTCAGCGCCTACATCAGCGACGAGCTCGTCGGCGAGGACCGGCTGCGGCTCGAACTCTACCGCCGCCTGAGCCAGTGCGAGAACCCGACGGAGGTCTACGAGATCGAAGAGGAGGTCACGGAACGCTTCGGCAAACCGGACATGCCGACGAAGCAGTTCTTCGAGCTGATGGTCATCAAGCTGCTGGGGCTGGAGAAGCACATCAAGATGCTCAGTTCCTACGGCCAGAACATCACGGTGGAGTATCTCAACGGCTCGAAAGAGTACGTCACCGCCGACAGCAAGGACGACGACGACATCATCAAGGCGGTGCTGCACTACCTGCGCACGGCGAAGCCGAAGGTGCTGTAGCGTTTCAGTACGCGGGTATGATAACCGTATCGCTCGGAGCGGAGTAGTCGCTGGCTCTGAAGTCTTTGTTGGCAGGAACCGGGAAGATCTTGCCTGCTCCGCGATACATCTCTTTTGACCCTTCCACGGTGAACTCGCAGTACAGCGGGGCGCCGATGGGCATGCCCTGGACCGTATGGTTTGTCGTAGGTCTCGGCTCGACGGAAATCTTTTCGCTTTCCAGCAGGACTTTTCCGTTGGTGATGATCTTCACTTCCACCGCATGCGTTTCGTCATCCACATTGGTCAGATTGCATGCGAACATATCAGGGGCTTTCACCCACAAAGTAGGCGTAATGAGCTGTACAGTCTGTGCAGATTTGTCTTCCGCCTTTGCCTGGACGAACAGCATACAAATGGCAGCAATGGTTAATATACTCTTTTTCATCATATCTCGTTTGGACTTTTATTACTCATTATACTACATACTACTGATATTTTCAGCTTGTAGCGAGAGAAGGATGGAGGAGGTGAGAAGAATATAGATAAGAAAAAAATTGATATAAAGAAGTCTTAACATAAAAAGTGTGGTTCGGTTTCCTCATCGATAGTTGAACATTCTGTTCGGGTAACACCGCTGTGGTATAATGAGAGATTGACAACAGCATTTGAAAAAGGAGTTACGATGCCTGCCGAGCGAACCGTATCTACTCGCCCGCTTTATCTTTGCGCACCAGTCAATGCCTTAGTTAAGGGGCTGTACGAAGAGAACATTCCTTTTACCGAGGTCAAACGCCACGGCGACTTTGGGCTGGGAACCTTTGACGACCTGGATGGTGAGATGGTGATGCTCGGTGGCAAGATCTACCAGATCACTGCTGACGGTGAGGCACATGAGGTGAGTGAGGAGATGCACACTCCTTTTGCGGTCGTCACCTTTTTCGAACCGACCTTTTCGACGACTTTTGATGAAGCGATGGATTACGAGACTTTCCAGAAACGCCTCGAAAGCCTGTTC
>JARROU010000069.1:0-5655 GCA_037383585.1 Campylobacterales bacterium
GATGTGCGCCACCTCGAGGTCGACGGCGATGCCACAGCCATGGTCAAACGCAGCATGGCCCTTCAGGCTGTTATCCAGGACGGGGAGCTGCTGCTCAGCGACGATGCGGAACACAGCATCCGGGTCACGCGGGAGACGATGGGATGAAACGGACGCCCCTGGGAAGCAACTCCGTAGCGACGGTATGGCTCGAAGAGGATACAGCGGGCCCAAAAACGGTCGTCAAGGAGTCCCGGGACGCTTTCGCCCTTGTTACCGAAGCGCGGATGCTGAACTACCTTGCCCCCTATTTGCGCGTCCCCGAAGTGCTCGCCCTCGAGAAGGGCCGCCTGGTGATGGAGTACATCCCCAACGACCCCCGCTGCGACGGGAGCTGCGAGGAGGAGATCGCCGACGTCCTGGCCGCACTGCACGGCAACACCTCCGAACGCTTCGGGCTGGAGTTCGACACGACGATCGGCCCTTTCCGGCAGAAGAACACGCCGGCTTCAAGCTGGATCGAATTCTACCGCGAGCAGCGTGTCCTCGATTTTGCCGCCAAGGCGTTCAACGAAGGGCGCATCGACAAAAGGCTGCTTTCGCGCATCGAAAAGTTCGCCGCGGACTTCGAACGCTTCCTAAGCGAACCGGAGCAGCCGTCCCTGCTGCACGGCGACGTCTGGGGCGGCAACGTCCTCACCCGAAACAACCGACTCGCCGCCCTGATCGACCCGGCGATCTACTACGGCCACTTCGAGATGGAGCTGGCCTTCATCGGGATGTTCCATACCTTCGGGGAGCGCTTCTACGCACGCTACCGCGAACACCGCCCCATTGAGCCGGACTTTTTCGAAACCCGCGCCGACCTCTACCGGCTTTTCCCCTACCTTGTGCACGTGCGCGCTTTCGGCGGCGGCTACCTCGGCGGGCTCGAAACCATCCTGCGCCGTACGGGGTACTAGCCGCAGCGCTTCTTTTCGCAACTGCCGGTGCCAACGGTTACGCGCCCGGCTCCCCCATCTCCGCCGCATGGCGCAGGATGTCCAGGCCGTAGCGTTCGCGCATCTTCGTCACCGCGCCGTCGAGCCGCTGCATCTTCCGGTCCGCTTCGAACGTGAACAGGTCCACCGACTTGGGGTCGTGGTGGAGGAACTTCGTCGCACTCATCGCGATGTAGGTGACGCGCGCATTGGGATAGACATCGAGCTCACGAAACTTCTCCAGCGCGAAGGCCGTGATGAAGTGCTCGTTGAAGAGGCGGTAGACGGTGTACTGCTTTTTACTGCGCAGCTTCCCCTCGTAGCCGATGCTGAAATAGAAGGTCGTCGGGTTCACGCCCGTGCGCGCGATGGTGTGCGTCCAGTGGCGCACCATGACCCGTATGCGGCGGTAGAATTCGGCGCGCTCGCGTATGGGGCGGTCCATGCTGCGCGACATCCCGATCCCCTTGCGGCTGCGGCGCGGACTGACCCCCTCCCCGTCTCTGCCCGTCAGCCGCGCATAGAGGTCCCGGCCGCCCCTCCCCCAGCTCTCGAACAGGTGCGGGCTTTCCGCCGCTTCGCCGACGGTGCGGATGCCGTAGCGCTGCATTTTCTTGCCGAACGCCCGCCCCACCCCGGGAAAGTCGTTGATGGGGACGTCGCGCGTAAAATCCGCAATCTCGTCGTCGCGGACGACTTTGAGCCCGTAGGGCTTTACCGCCCCGGTCGCCAGCTTGGCGATCCACTTGGCGTTGGACGCCCCGATGGAGATGGGCAGCAGCAGTTCCCGGGTCACCTTCTCCTGCAGGTAGCGGATAAAATCGTACACGTCCCGCTCGTCGATCCAGCCGGTGACGTCGCCGAAAAGCTCGTCGATGCTGTACTGTTCCACCAGCGGAATCTCCTTGGCGAGCAGCTCCATCATCTCGTGCGAAAGGGTGTGGTAGAGCAGATGGTCCGGTGGCAGCAGGACGGCCTGCGGGCAGAGCTGCAGCGCCTCGCGGATGGTCATGGCCGTCTTCACCCCGTACCGCCGCGCCTCGTAGCTCGCGGTCGTGACGATGCCCCGGATGCGTCCCTCGTCAAAAAAATAGTGCGAAGCGTCGTGCTCGGCGTGGAACAGCGAGGGCACGAACGCCCCCTGGTTGAGCTGCACGAGCTTCTTGGCCCGCGCCGGCTTGGGATCGAAGATGAATGGGTCGCCCCGCCCCCCGACAATGACGGGCTTTCCGACGAGATCGGGTCGGCGGGTCCGTTCGGCGGAGGCAAAAAAGCTGTCGAGGTCAAGATGCAATATCATACCGACATGATACGGCCAAACGAAAAGGACCCCGCGTTTTATTTCACGGCGCCATACGCTCCTTTGACGGGAAAAGACATCGAAGCAGTACGGCCGGGATCGGAACACCGTCATCCGAAATCGTGTAGGTGATCTCGATCGCGTCATCCACGCTCATCAGGCCGCCGAACAGCGAAGGGGGTTCGACGCCGAAACGGCTCATTTTCGCTTTGAAAGCACCTGTAATCACCCCGTTTTCAATGCGCTCGGGCATCACCGTGATTCTTTTTTCATGACGGCCTATTCTGATCACCCCTTCCAGGGAGCCGTCTTGTTTTTGTCCGCTCAATGTGAAGAGCACAGGGCATTCCCGGTCCACCTCGAAGGCCGCATAGGCGTCGTTGTCCAAGGCCTCGTTATCGCTTTTCAGCGTTTCGATGGCCATGGAGACCTGCAGCGTTTTGATCTTGTCGTTTTCTTTTGTCATATAGGCATGGACCGTGTGCGACACCATCTTCCAGTCATGCAGCGAGGAAGTGCCGCGGACTTCTATGACGCCTTCGGCCCATACGGCAGCCGTCAATGCCATCAAAAATACGATATGCTTCATCGCTGATCCCTGTTTTAAGCAAGCACGGGGTTTTCCGAGCACCCCATCGGTAAAAAGTGTAACATAAAATGCGGAATATGGCACCCTGCCGTATTTTGGCCCGCGCCTTTCAAAGTGGCATAGACTTGCGCTTATGAAACGCTATATTGAAGAAAAAGAGCTGCTCGTGCTGTATTTCAGCGCCTATTTCCTCCACGGAAGGAGCAAATACGGCACCCTCGAGCGGGGCGATGTCCGCCTCGCACGGATCGCCGCCTGCCGGGGCGTCATGCAGGTCTGCGAGATGCTAAAAGAGGCGCCGAACCCCCTGCCCCGGGCGCAGCTTGAAAAGGCTTTTGCCCTGTTGGAGGCGCAGGCGGAACGCCTTGCCGAGGGCACGTTCAGAACGAACTATCTCGAAACGCTTGAGGCCCTTAAAAAGACGACCTAGAACATCCCCATCATCGACGTGCGGCCGAACTTCTGTACCAGCATCGCCGCCGTCGCGCCTCGGTCGTTGGCGATCGACGTATCGGCGCCGGCGTCAAGCAGCATCTTGCACAGTTCAGGCATGTCGTCCATAATGCTCTCCATCAGCGGCGTCCAGCCCACCCCGTCTTTTTTGTTAAGGTCCGCGCCCCGGTCAATCAGGTAGCGCGCCATGTCGGCGCGCCCCCGGCGGATGGCGATGTGCAGCGGCGTCCAGCCGTACTTGTTCTGCAGGTTAATGTTGCCGCCGTTCTCAAAGACCGCCTTGAAGGCTTCAAGGTCGTCGACGTAGACAATATCCTCGAGCAGTTCGAAAAGGCCGCCGGCAGGATGGGAGGCGTAATCGAGAATGCGTTCCTCGATCTTCGGGTCCATTTTGTCCAGTATTTCCAGTTTGTGGTCGTCCATAGTTTCTCCTTGCATTTCATGCATTATACTATGAAAAAAAGCACCATCTGTCTTGTTTCGGTAACCCGTTAGTGCTAAGATATGGCATTGAAGGAGCGAAAGATGCGCATCGTCATCGTCGGGGGAGGCATCGCGGCCGCCCACATGGCCAACGCCATTCATGAGCAGTCGTCCGGCCACGAGGTCCTCATCGTCACCAAAGAGCCCCACCCGCCCTACGACCGCATCCACCTCTGCGCGCTTGTCAACGGCAGCGCCGACATCGACGAGATCGCCCTGCCCCTGCCCGAAGGGGTGCGGGTAGAACTGAACGCCGAGGTCAAAAGCATCGACAAGAGCGCCAAACGCGTCTACACCGATTCTGCCGCCTTCGCCTACGACAAGCTCATCATCGCCACCGGTTCCACCCCCCGCGCCCTTTTTGACATCAAAGGGCTCACGAACGCCGCGACCTTCCGCAGCGCCGACGACTCCGAGTGCATCGCACAACAAACAAAGGGCAGAAACGTCGTCATGATCGGCGTGGGCCCCATCGGACTGGAGCTGCTCGACACCCTGATCGGGCTCGAAGGTCCCGAAAAGATCTACCTCGTTTCCCGCGGGACGCATCTGTACGACAAGGCCCTGACCCCTTCCGCCGTCGCCATGATGAAACGCACCTACGAGGCGGCCGATCCCCGGGTGGAGATCCTGCTCGAGGACGAGATCACGGACAAGGCCGTCGAAGGGGACGCGATCAAAAACGTCGTCATGAAGTCAGGAACCGTCATCGACAACCCCTTCGTCATCTTCGGCGTCGGCATCGTCCCCGCCGCCGGTCTCGCCAAGGAGACCCTCGACGTTGACAAGGGAATCCTCGTCGACGAGCACATGCGCACCTCCGACCCCGAAATCTACGCCGTCGGCGAGGTCGCCCAGATGGAGGACGGCTACATCGCCGGACGGGTACGGGAATGCACGCTGCAGGCCGACGCCGCCGTCGCGTCGATCCTCGGCCTGAAGGACGAAGGCTTCAAGGAGTTCGTCACCGTCGACGGCCTCAAGGTCGGCGCCTTCCTGCTCGCCGACGTCACGTCGACGGCGTACAACCCCAAAGACGCGGAAAATGAAGACATCGTCATCACCTCGAAAAAAGAGGAGCGTATCGACCAGTACATCGTCAACGACGACCGGCTCGTGCGCTTTATCGGGATCAACACCAACATTGACGTCATGGCGCTGAAGCAGATGATCGAGCAGAACAAGCCCGTCGACCCCGCCTTCTTCTACAGCAGCCGGGTCGCGAGCGAACGGGGCCGCCTCGTCTGCAGCTGCGCCAGCGCCTACGAACAGGACCTCGTCGCACTGATCAAGGAGAACTGCATCGAGGACTTCGCCGATCTGAAGCCGCTGAGCGAGGCGGGGCGGGTCTGCGGCCGCTGCAAGCAAGACGTTGTGCAGCTGATCGCCGATACGCCGGTCGATCCCGAAGAGGCGGCCCGCCTCAGGACCGAGCGCGAGGAAGCGGCCAAAAAAGAGGAGATGCAACGGGTGCGGCGGCGCATCGAGAAGTTCAACAAGCTGCACCCGGCCAACCGCATCGAGAGCGAGAACCTCGAAGAGGCCCTCAAGGCCTTCGACATGAGCGGAGAGTTCAACCGCTGGGTCTCCATGATCACCGCCAACATGCGCCTGCACCCCGACTACGAGCCGCTCGTGGGCGAAAGCACACTGCAGCTCAACAAGATCCCCATCATCTGGCTCGAACTGGCCGACTGCAGCGGCAACTCCGAAGGCTTCATAAAAGCCGCCCATCCCAAGGTGGATGACCTCATCCTCAACTACATCTCGCTGGACTACCACGAGCTGCTGATGGCGGGTTCGGGGGATCAGAGCGAATCGTGCCTCGACGCCGTCATCGAAAACGACAAGGGCAGCTACATCCTGATGGT
>JARROU010000070.1:0-9047 GCA_037383585.1 Campylobacterales bacterium
CTACACCCTCTACGAATTCCTGCGCGATTCCGGTGCCGCACCCGAACCTGCTTTTATGAAAACACTCGCACAGGGAGAGGACAGAAGTGCGATGATCAGTGAAGGAGCCCTGCAGAAGAACGATCCGCTTTGCCGGAAAACCCTCAACCTGTTTGCGAGCATCTACGGGGCGGAAGCCGGAAACCTGGCGCTCACAACGATGGCGACGGGCGGCGTCTATATCGGCGGCGGAATCGCGCCGAAGATACTTCCTTCGCTTGAGTCGGGTGTGTTTATGAAGGCTTTTCTTGCAAAGGGACGTTTCAGGTCCCTGCTGAGCTCGATGCCGGTGAAAGTGGCACGCAACCCGGAAACAGCGCTGGTCGGTGCCGCCCGTTTTGCCGCCGACCGCCTGCTTACCCTTGAAGCCTGAACGATCTCCCTCTCTCTCCGGCTCTTTTGGTGATGCACCCAAACCGGCCAGAGCCGCTGAAACGCAAGCAAGGGAGCACGGATTCGCGTCCCGCTTTCGGCACCGTCTCTTCTCTTCTGTGACAGATCGAGTACGTTTCTACACACCGAGAGTACATCACATTAAAACACAGCCGGATTAAAAAGAGTCGTACGTTCCCTTTGTTAGAATAGACGGTTTTTCAAAGAGATTGATCATCATAAGGAGTCCTATTGAAACATCCATTATTGATAACAGCTTCCAGCTGTCTGCTGGCCATGAACCTCCACGCCCATCAGACGGAAACCGAGCACGAAGGTCATGCAGCACCCGTGCACGAAGAGACCGGCTTTTACAGCGCCATCAAAGCGCAGATCACCACAGGCGACACCGTAGAACACAGCGAAGACGTCGATCTTGAAGGCGATGCGGGCAAAGGCATCGGCCTGGAGTTCGGCTACAAAATCGCACACGGTTTTTCGATCGAAACCGATGCCGCGTACACGCGGAACACCGTCACGGAAATCGACAAAGTGACTGACGAACGCACGGACGCCGACGGCGAATATCTGTCGGTTTCTTTGGACGTTGCCTATCTGTATCATCTCACCCATCACTTCGGTGTGTTCGCCAAAGCCGGGTACGAGTACGAATACGAGCACATCAATGAACTCCATGAAACCAACCATGACACCGGCTTCGTCTACGCTGCAGGTGTAGAGTATGCCATCGGATCCCATACCGCGATCCTTGCCGAGTATGAAGGAACCACCATCGAGGGACCGCGCGGCAGCAGCGTCTTCGCCGGCCTCGTCTACCACTTCTGATTCATCGCATGGTGCAGCAGCTTTTGCTGCATCGCCTTTCAGCCCCTTGGAAATCACATACGCGTTTTACCCTCTGCCGTTTTAAAGTATCCCCTCACAGCAGACGAGAGTGAGCACCGATCGATAAAGCATCCATACACCATGGTATCACCAAGAAAGAGTAGAAAAATCGGGAACCGTTCCAGGGGAATGCCCCGGAATCAGAGAGCGTGTGCAGTCGCTTACGCGAAGATGCTGATCATGACACCCGCGGCAACGGCAGAACCGATAACGCCGGCGACGTTTGGTCCCATCGCATGCATCAGGAGCATGTTCGAACGGTCGTATTCCATGCCGACCTTGTTAGAGACGCGCGCCGCCATCGGGACGGCGGAAACGCCGGCGGAGCCGATCAGCGGGTTGATCTTCGTCCCCGGGAAGAGGTTCATGATCTTCGCCATCAGGACGCCTGCCGCCGTACCGACGGAGAAGGCGATAAGCCCCAGGGCCAGAATCGCCAGCGTGTCTGCGACCAGGAACTGGTCGGCGGCCAGTTTGGAACCGACGCCCAGCCCCAGGAAGATCGTCACGATATTGATCAGCGCGTTTTGAAGCGTATCGGAGAGACGCTCAACGACACCCGATTCTTTCAGGAAGTTCCCGAACGCGAACGCCCCGATCAGCGGCGTGGAATCCGGCAGCACCAGGATCGCCAGAACGAGGACCATGATCGGGAAGATCAGTTTTTCCATACGGCTGACGTGGCGCAGCGTCGTCATCTTGATCTTGCGCTCTTTGTCATTGGTAAGCAGCTTCATGATCGGCGGCTGGATGATCGGAACCAGCGCCATATACGAATAGGACGCAACGGCAATCGCTCCGAGCAGTTCCGGTGCCAGCTTGGTCGCGATGTAGATCGACGTCGGGCCGTCCGCCCCGCCGATGATCGAGATCGCGGATGCCTGCTGCAAGCTAAAGTCGAACAGGTCGGTGTATTGCGACAGTGCGACGGCGCCGACAAGGGTGCCGAAGATCCCGAACTGGGCCGCACCGCCGAGCAGCGCCGTTTTCGGGTTGGAGAGCAGCGGACCGAAATCCGTCATTGCCCCGACCCCCATGAAAATAATGATCGGGAAGAGCTCGTTCGCAAGTCCGGCCTGGTAGATGACCCCAAGGAAGCCGTGCGCCCCCGCGATGTCGGCCACAGGGATATTTGAAAGCAGTCCCCCGAACCCGATCGGCAGCAGCAGCAACGGCTCGAACCCTTTTGCGATCGCCAGATAGAAAAGCACGAACGCGACGAGGATCATGATGACCCGGCCCCACCCTTTGTGGAAGTCGCTCATCGGCTTGCCGACGGCACTAAGTTCATCCGGATCGGGAGACAGGATCGCATACACCCCCGTCGATTTGGCAAAGTTGACCAGCAGGTGGCCGATGCTCTGCGACTCATAGGCTTTCGTCTCAGCAGCAGGCGCTTCGTGTCCGACCGGGGCATGCGCCTCGGAAGCCGACGCCGAAACGGCGCCGAAAAGCGACAGTGCCAGCAGCAGTTTGATAAGCAGTGCTTTCATCCGCTTATCCAATGACCGCGACAACCTGGCCTTCGACGACCTTGTCATTGACGTTTACGTTGATCGACTTGATCACGCCGCCGCGCGGTGCAACGACGTCGATTTCCATTTTCATGGATTCGAGAATCATAATTTTTTCACCTTCCGCAACGCTTTGGCCCGGGTTGGCGACGACTTTCCAGACGTTACCCGGCAGCAGCGCTTTGATCTCTTCGCCTTCACCCGATGCCGCCGGCGCCTCCGCCGGCGCAGCCGCTTCACCCTGAACCGCTGTCACCTGGATGTCGGCATCCCCTTCTGCCACCTGAACGCTGAACTTCTGACCGTCGACGACGACTGTGTAGTTTCCTGAACCCATACCTTTGCACTCCTCTTCTTCTTTTTGCATTTCGGAAAGTTTGCGGACATTGACTTCCGCCTCACCTTTTAAGAAGGTGATCCCTTTTTCATCACAGGCTGCTGCGATGAAGATATTCTCTTCACTCGTTTCGATCCCTTCATCCTCGAGACGTTTTTTCCAGAAACCGACGGATTTCTTCTCGTCTTTATCCGCGAGGTCGATCGCTTTTTCCGTGGTCGGCTCGAGCTCGAGCTGCTCTGCGGCGATCTTGACGATCTCCGGATCCGGTGCGACCGGCGTCTTGCCGAAATAGCCGAGCACCATACGGCCATAGCCCGGCGCGATCTTCTTCCACGGTCCCATCATGACGTTGTTGAGCGCCTGCTGGAAATAGAACTGCGATACCGGCGTAACGGAGGTGCCGTAACCGCCTTTTTCGACGACTTCGCGCATGGCGAGGATGGAATCGTGGAACTTTTCCATCATATTGTTGTCGCGCAGCATCTGCGTATTGGCCGTCAAAGCACCGCCCGGCATCGGCGAGAACTGGATCAGCGGTTCGACCATGGTCGCTTCCGGCGGAATGAAATAGTCCGCGATGCATTCTTTGAGCGTCGCTTCGTATTTGAGGATCTTCTCGAAATCGAAACCGAAATCGTAATCTTTGCCTTTGATGGCATGCATCATGACCAGAAGGTCCGGCTGGCTCGTACCGCCGGAGACCGGATTGGCCGCGGCATCGATCCCGTCGGCACCCGCTTCCAGCGCCGCAAGGTTCTGCGCGACGCTGATGCCCGCCGTCTCCTGCGTGTGCAGGCGAACGTGCGTTCCTTCGGGAAGAAGGCGTTTCGCCATTTTGACTGTTTCGTAGATCTTCTGCGGATTTGCCGTACCCGTTGCATCTTTGAAACAGACGGAATCGTACGGGATCTCCGCATCAAGGATATCGCGGAGGATCTTTTCATAGAAGTCGACCGTATGTGCCCCCGTGCAGCCCGGCGGAAGATCCATGATCGTCACGACCACCTCGTGCTTGAGTCCGTGATTGACAATACTGCGGCCGCTGTCAATGAGGTTATTGACGTCGTTAAGCGCGTCGAAGTTGCGGATCGTCGTCGTCCCGTGCTTTTTGAACATCTTTGCATGCAGGTCGACCAGCTCACGGCTGCCCGTATCGAGCATAACGGTATTGACACCGCGTGCCAGGGTCTGCAGATTCGCATCCGGTCCGACGATCTTGCGGAATTTATCCATGTTGTCAAACGCATTTTCGTTCAAGTAAAAGAACGGGACCTGGAAACGCGCACCGCCTCCGAATTCGAAGTGGGTGATTCCCGCTTCCTTCGCCGCTTCGACCGCCGGCAGGAAATCATTCAGCAGTACGCGTCCGCCGAAAACGGACTGGAACCCGTCGCGGAACGTCGTATCCATCACGTCAATGAATTTTTTAGCCATACCAATCCTTACTTTGTTTTATGATGATGAATCGCCGCGGCAATCGCAGCGACTTTTTTCAACTTGTCTGCCGCGGGAGCAGGCGTTTCCGTTTCCGCAGTCTGCGGTTCGGGAAAATAACGGTGAACGATCTTCGACATCACATTCATTGCAATAATCAGCAATACGAGGAACAAAAAGACGATACCCATTCCGAGCATCATGAATTTCAGCCCCTCGACAACGAGGTTCACTTCCATAATTCAGCCTTTATACACTCGAAGGCGCATGCCCTCTTTTAAAAAATTACTCCGCTTATAGTATAAAAAACTACATAAAATTCGCATGACTTTTCGAAATGGTTTTTACAATATCCAAAATCTGTTACTATATGGCTCCCCCATCGGATCAACTGAAACACTTCTTAACAACATGCGGTATTTCAACAAAATCATATAAAATATAACAGGTTCTACAAGACTCTCTTAAGTTTTCTGTTCTATAATGACCATAAGCGACAAAATGTTCCAGACAGAATAAACGAATGAAAAACCTGACAATCCTAATTGCCGACGACGATAGAATCACCACCGCAATCCTGACGCGCATGCTCCTGCCGTACAGCGAAGATGTGCTCGTGGCGGAAAACGGGAAGGTCGGTCTGGAACTCTTCAAAAAACACCGTCCCGACATCGTGCTTTCTGACATTAATATGCCGGAAATGGGCGGCCTGGAAATGGTCGAACAGATCCGCCAACTCGATGAAGACGTCAAAATCGCCATTTTCACCAACTTCGAAAAACGGGAAATCCTGATCAAGGCAATCCAGTACGGCGTCAACCAGTTTTTTTCCAAACCCTTTGAAGTCAAACATTTTTCACAGGTTATACAGCATCTGTGCGACGACGTCATGGCCAAACGGCGCATCCAGGCAGAGCTGGATCGCCAAAACAACGTCATGCTCGCCATCAACGCCATGGCACACAGTTTCTTGCAGCATGCGGACTGGCACGAAGCGCTCCATCATGAGATGCTGCGCCTCAAAAAAGCGGCACAGACCACGGCCATCTTCATCTACCGAAACGACGGCAGCGAAGACCCTCAGAGCGCCACCAACCTGCTCAGCATCAATGACAACCCGAAAGCACGGGCCCGCAAACAGATCCATTACAAGAAACAGAACCTGATGCGCTGGAAGAACGCACTGCAACGCAGAAAACCGGTTAACGGGGACCTCGAATGCTACGACCGGTCCAAACAGAAGCTCCTCAATGCCCTCAAGATCGATACGCTGCTGATCCTGCCGATCTTTGTCGGGAAAGAGTGGTGGGGCTTTCTGGGCATCGGAAATACCGACCGGCAGGCGCTGAAACCCGGAGACGTCGAGATGCTCAGTACCGTCGCTTCTATCTTCGGGTCCGCCATCAGCAGTCAGCGCAGTTTCCAGTCGCTGCAGATGTCTTCGGCCGTGTTTAAGCATACCGTCGACGGCGTCCTGATCACCGACAGCTCGAACCGGATCCTTCACGTCAACGACGCCTTTACAGAGATCACCGGCTACGAACCCGAAAAGGTCGTCGGCAAAGACCCCAAACTGCTCAAATCCGGCCAGCACGATGTCTATTTTTACAAGCAGATGTGGCAGCAGATCCGTGAAGAAGGGTACTGGCAGGGCGAAATCACGAACCGTAAACGCAACGGCGAGATCTACATAGAATGGCTGAGCATCAATGCCATCAAAGACCCGCAGGGCAATATCGAGAACCTCATTGGGATCTTTTCGGATGTCACCTACCAGCGCAAGGATGCGGCGGAACATGCCTACCTGGCAACACACGACCCCCTCACCGGGCTTTCCAACCGGCTACTGCTCAACGACCGTCTGGAGCACGCCATCGACCACGCACGGCGCTTTGACAAATGCGTCGCCGTCATGTTCTGCGACCTGGATAATTTCAAGCCGATCAATGACACCCACGGCCACTCCGCTGGCGACGAAGTGCTCAAAACCGTTGCAAAACGACTGAAAAAGGTCCTGCGCAAAGAAGATACCGTCTGCCGTTTCGGCGGGGACGAGTTCGTCATCCTGATCGAGGACCTTATCAGCTTCCAATTCCTCGATACCGTCGTCAAAAAGATCTGTGCCATCTCCGAAGAACCCATTCTTGTCGACGGGCATCACCTGAAGATCGAGATGAGCGTCGGGGTCGCCCTCTACCCCGATGACGCCCTGGAGGCACATGACCTGCTCAAACTCGCCGACGACGCCATGTACCGCGCCAAACGCAACGGAAAAAACCGTATCGCCTATACCCGTCCCGATTCGCACCGGTTCTGTCTGCTGAAAACCACCGGGTGACGCGCCCGCCCGAACCGGTCGTCGTGGACCGGGTCATGCACTCGGCGATGTACTACCCGGCCAACTACGGTTTCGTCAACAACACGCTCTCGCAAGACGGTGATCCGGCGGACGTCCTCGTCCTCACCGAGTACCCGATGCAGGCCGGTTCGGTCGTCAACTGCCGTCTGATCGGCGTCCTGATCATGGAAGACGAAAGCGGTATCGACGAAAAACTGCTGGCCGTACCGGTCTCCAAGATCGACCCGACTTACGACGAAATCCAGGACATCGACGATCTGCCGAAACACACGCTGGCCAAGATCAAAAACTTCTTCGAAACCTACAAAGCGCTCGAGCCGGGCAAGAGGGTCAAAGTCAAAGACTACCAGAACAAAGCGGCGGCAACCAAGATCCTTCAAGACGCGATCGAGAACGCCTAAGGCCGCGGATGCTGTTCGGGCTGTATGAACAGGACTTAGTCGCCATAGCCCTGCTGGGGCTTCTCGCGAACTTCTCTTTTTCCTTCCTGTTCGGCTGGCATCTTTCGCGCAACATCGGTGTCGAAGAGATGATGCAAAGCCGCGGCAGCCATCGACCGGGCTGGCTCACGGGTCTCACCCTTGTCATCCCCTTCGCCAAAATGGCACAGACGCTCTATCGCGTCGCAATACTGCAGCTCTATTTTCTCAATCAGGGCCGTACGCACAAAGAATTCTGGATTTATATTACCCAGGATGAAAGCGATCTCTCATGAATCCGAATACCCCGCCGACGGACGGTGATATCAACCTGCTGATCTGGGGCATCACCTTCGGCCTTCTGATCATTGTTGCCGGCGTTCTCGCTTTTTTAAACCGCGAACGTTAACTTTTTACTCCCTTTGAAGCAGTGATATAATTGCGTATGCGTTTACCCTATATTATTTTCTTACCCGTCCTGGTGATGTTATATGGCTGCAGCGACAAAGGGCCCGAACGCCGTTACGACGCGAAAGCCCTGATTCATGAGAAGTGCGCCCACTGTCACAACCTCGATATGCCGCCGAAAACCTATGAAAACGAAACGGCCCCGCCGATCATGGCGGTCACGTTTCATATTAGGGATTTTATGAAGGTGGACAACCCCGCGGAAAAGCGTTCCCGCTTCATTGCCTTTGTCGCCGACTATGCCCTGCATCCGTCCGCCGAGAAGTCGTTCTGCGATGAAGAGAGCCTCAAGAGCTACGGCCTGATGCCATCGCTCGAAGGCAATATCACCCGCCCCGAACTCGAAGCCGTCGCGGCGTATCTCTATGATACCTATACCAAAGAGACCTTCTTGAAAAAAATGCAAGAGGCCAATGCCTTCGCCCGGCTCCCGAAAGGCGAGCAGCTCGCCCGGCGCCAGGGCTGCTTCGGCTGCCACGACCTGAAGCTTCAGAAAGTCGGTCCGACCTTCACAGCCATCGCGGAGCGATACAGGGACGCCGGCGTCATCGCCGACAGCATCCGCAACGGCTCACGGGGAAAGTGGGAAGAAAGCCGCAACATCCCGATGCCGGCGAGGAAAGATCTCAATACGACCGCGCGCCGGACCATTTCGGAATGGATCACCGGTCTTAGCGAATAAGACATCCCCGGGGGACGCCGCAGCGGCCCCAATCCTTCCACTACCCTAAACGCAGTATAATTCCCCGATTTCTTTCTTGCAGGGGTGCTCATGGCAGTTTGGATCGTACTGGCGATGGTGTTGTGGGGAATCGGCTGGCCGGCACTCAAGGCGGTGACGCAGAGCGATGTTCCCGTCGAAGTCGTCACCTTCTGGCGCTTTTTTCTGATGGCGCTGGCCTTCATCCCCATCCTTTTCTGGCGCAAAAAAGCAATCGGACTCAATCGGCGGACCCTGCGCTTCACGGTGATCGCCGCCGCATTCAATACCGCCTTCATGTACTTCGCTTTCTGGGGCGTACAGGCAGGCACCGCCGG
The DNA here is from genome assembly GCA_037383585.1 of Campylobacterales bacterium. Taxonomy (GTDB): domain Bacteria; phylum Campylobacterota; class Campylobacteria; order Campylobacterales; family Sulfurimonadaceae; genus Thiomicrolovo. Next base: position 8,890 of record JARROU010000070.1, read on the forward strand.
GGCGGGCGGGGTCATCATTACCGTTGCGAGCCCCATATTGACCGCCCTGCTCGCCCTGTTGCTATTGCGCGCGCGGGTTGATCGCGTACAGCTTTTCGGACTGGGAGTGGGGCTTCTGGGAGGAATGCTGATGCTGGAAATATGGCACGCGGACCTGC
>JARROU010000071.1:0-5531 GCA_037383585.1 Campylobacterales bacterium
GACGCCAAAACCCCGATCTATCCTGGCATGTACGCTACGGTAGTGATCCCGTAAGGAGCGCAGATGCACGCACACAAACCCTACACGCCCAAGGATGACGCGGGTAAGCTCGCCCGCTACTTCATCAACAGTCCGCTGACGATGATTCTGGGAGTCACCCTGCTGGCCATCGGCTATCTCTCGCTGATGATCATGCCGCGCGAGGAGAACCCGCAGATGGTCGTCAGCGGCTCGACGGTCATCGTCGCCCTGCCCGGCGCCACGGCCAAAGAGGTCGAGAACGTCATCGTCCGCCCCCTGGAGCGCAAGATGAAAGAGGTGCTCGGCATCGAGCATATCCACGGCATGGCCATGGACAACGTCGGCATCGTCAACGCCGCGTTCTACATCGGGGAGGAGAAAGAAGACTCCAACCTCAAAGTCTATGACAAGATCATGCAAAACGCCGACATCTTCCCGAAAAACGCGATGCAGCCCGTCATAAAACCGCTCGACATCGACGTCGACATCCCGATCGTTTCCGTCGCCTTCTATGCCAAAGACCCGGGCAAGATGGACGACACACAGCTCTACGACGCGGTCAAGGAGCTCCAGTATCACATCAACGGTCTGCCCAACGTCGCCGTCACCGCCCTCAAAGGGGGCCACAAGCACCAGTACAACATCAAGGTCGACCTGAACAAGCTCGCCGGTTACAACCTCTCGCTCGGCCAGATCACCCAGGCCGTGCAGGCGCTGGCCTACAACGTCCCGGCGGTCAAGAACCGCACCACGAACGGCGAGATCGTCATCATGGGCGTCAAAAACGCCATTGAAAGCGTCCGAGACGTCGAAGACATCATCGTTGCACAGTACATGGGCTCCTCGATCCACTTGCGCGACGTCGCAAACGTCGAAGACGGCTACGACATCCAGAATTTCAAGTCCGCCTCCATCAGCGTCCGGGACAACGGCAAATTCCTCCCGGTACAGGACCAGGTCACGCTCACGATCTCCAAGCTCAAAGGCACCAACGCGGTTGTCATCGCGGACGAGGTCAAGGAAGAACTCGAAAAACACAAGAGCGAGCTGGAAAAAAGCGGCATCCGCTATTCCATCACCCGAAACGACGGCGAACGGGCCAACGAAGCGGTCAACGAACTCGTCTTCCACCTGATCATTTCCATCGTCATCATCGCGATCCTGCTCGTCTTCGTCCTGGGCTGGCGCGAATCGCTGATCGTCACCTTCACCGTACCGGCGATCCTGGCCATCACGCTCTTTATCGCCTACATTACGGGGCAGACGATCAACCGGATCACCCTTTTCGCGTTCCTGCTCTCGCTGGGACTGCTCGTCGATGCGGCGATCATCGTCATCGAGAACATCCACCGCCACTTCCACTCCGTCGAATCGGCCGACATCGGCAAAGACGACCTGCTGGTCGAAGCAACCGACGAGATCGGACCGCCGACGAACATCGCGACCTTCGCGATCATCCTCACGATGGTCCCGATGGCCTTCGTCGGTGGCATGATGGGACAGTTCATGAAACCGATCCCGGCCAACGTCCCGGTGGCGCTGATCGCGTCGCTCTTCGTCGCCTACATCTTCACGCCGTATTTTGCCAAGCGGATGATGCACAGACCCGATCACGCGAAACTCAAAGGAGGCCATAAATGATCTTCGACAAATTTGAAGCGCTCGTCAAGAAGGGCCTGGAAAGCAAAGCGCAGAAAAAATTCATCCTGATCGGGACGCTCGTCGCCTTTATCCTTTCTGTGCTGATGATCGCCCCGACGGAGATCGTCAAGGCGAAAATGCTGCCGGGCAAGAATAACGACACCTTCACGATCTACGTCGACCTGCCCAACGGCTCCTCGATCCGCCAGACGGATGCGGTCAGCCAGTGTGTCACCTCTTATGTGCAGAAAGAAAATGAGGTGCTCGACACCGAAACCTTCCTGGGCATGGGTTCGCCGCTTGATTTCGCGGGCCTGATCAAAGGAAGCCAGTTCAAAAATGCGGAGAACGTTTCCGAAATCGTCGTCAACCTGACGAAAAAGCATGACCGCGACGAGCCCTCGTACCTGATGGTACAGCGCATGCGCCCGGTCATCCAGAGCGCGTGCGAGCCGATCGTCGCCGGGACGAACATCAAGTTCGTCGAACCGCCGGCGGGACCGCCGACGCTGGCGGCCGTCGTCGCCGAGATCTACGGCAGCGACGCCGAGGGGATCCGCGCGCTCGCCCAAAAGGTCGCCGCCATCTTCCATAAAACGCAAGGGCTGGTCGACATCGACGTCATGGCCGACGAGATCTACGACCGCTTCGACCTCAAGGTCAACAGCACGAAGATCGCACGTTCGGGCCTCTCGATCAAACAGGTCAACGACATCATCTACCTGGCGTTCGAAGGGATGGACATTGCCGTCAAGAACAGCGAAGTCATCAACGAGCAGATCCCGATCTTCCTGACACTGAGCCCGGAGACGAAAACGTTCAGCCGCAAGGACAAGCGCGCCCTGGAGCAGAAACTCAGCGGCCTGCGCCTTCTGAACCGCAACGGGATGCTCGTCCCGTTGACAGAAGTCGTCGACATCATCCCGACCAGGTCCAACCCGATGATCATGAGCAAGGACCTGCACCAGATGGTCAACGTCGTCGCCGAGACCGACATGGTTTCACAGGTCTATCCGCTGATGGACGCGCGTACGATGATCATCGAAACCCTTGCCAAATCCTATGACATCGAAAAAACCGGCCTCTTCGACCTGGCGCTGACGGACAAGAAGACGGGGCAGCGCTACGAGCTGCACTGGGACGGCGAGATGAAAGTCACCCTGGACACCTTCCGTGACCTCGGCGGGGCTTTCATCGCCGCATTGGTGCTGATCTTCTTGCTGATGGTCGTCTACTACAAGAGCTTTACCCTCAGCGGCATCGTACTGCTGGGGAGCTTCCTCTCGATCATCGGGGTCATCGTGGGCCACTGGATCATGGACCTGTTCACGACGGACACCTTCTTCCTGACGGCAACGTCGCTGATCGGGTTCATCGCCCTGATCGGGATCAGCTCGCGCAACTCGCTGCTGCTCATCGACTTTACCAAGTCGCTGATGAGTGAAAAAGGGATGCACAAGACCGAAGCGCTGGCCTACGCCGCCGCGACCCGCGCCAAGCCGATCTTTTTGACGGCGACGGCGATCATCCTCGCCTCGACCCTGCTGGCCAGTGACGCCGTCTTCGGCGGGCTGGGCGTCGCGCTGATCTTCGGCACCATCGCCGCGGTCATCGCCTCGCTGATCGTCGTCCCGGTCCTGCTGCACAACGCCGACCTTGAGTTGCACTTCGGCTTCAAAGAACGCAAAGCCGTCTCCGTCTACGAGCCGTAAGCCGCACTTTTGCGCGCCCTCGGGCGTGTCGCAGCAACGGTTCCGTAGACAGGCCGGCGAAGCGATCTTTTTACCCGTACAACAGACCTTTCATACCCTTTTCTCACCACAGGCCACTTCACAAAAACAAATACAAGCATCGACAGGATATGATAAAATGAAACGAGAAGACTTTCGGCGGAGTCGGCAGTCCTGCTGCGGCAATGCCTCAAAGGATGTATGTTATGGAAGACGGAGCAGTAAACCTTATTGCAGGATGGACAGGCTTCCTGGGCGGTATCCTGGCAGGAGCTGCGGCAGGACTCCACTTTTATAAAGAGACTTGGCTGGGAGGCTATGGCTCATTCCGCCGCCGCATGATCCGCCTCGCTCACATCTCCTTTTTCGGGATCGGTCTCATCAATATCCTTTTCACGCTGAGCCTGCCGATGCTGCACCCGGGTGCCCTTGCTGCCGTTATCGCGTCCGTCTCTTTCATCATTGCCATGGTCAGCATGCCTTTGTGCTGCTATCTGGCCGCTTGGAAAATGCCGCTTAGGCATCTGTTCCCGATTCCGGTCGTCAGCCTGGGCACAGGGGTCACTTCCCTGCTCTTCGGAAGTGTCTTATGACGCTCGGACTGATCGCCATGAGCGGGGTAAGAGTACACAACGATGAGCTGATGGCACTCGGTTTAACGCTGCCCGGCTTTGTCGAGCGCAGTGAAGTGATCGCGTCGCTTCCAAGTCTCGGGCTGCTGACACTGGCCGGCATGACCCCCGATGACTTCGATATCCGCTACCTCGAAGTCCCGGACCTCGAAACCGTCGACGGTTTGCCGGGCGCGTTCGACCTTGTGGCCATTTCCAGTTATACGGCGCAGATCAAGGATGCCTACCGGCTGGCGGACCGCTACCGCGCCGCGGGAACAAAAGTGGTCGTGGGCGGGCTGCATGTCACCACCATGCCTTTCGAAGCAGCAAAGCATGCCGACAGCGTCGTGCTCGGCGAAGGTGAGCTGTTATGGCACGAACTCCTTGACGACTTCAGGCACGGCGATCTCAAACCGTTCTACGACGGTCGTGGGCGCAGTTTCAATCTGGCCGAAGCCCCCATGCCCCGCTACGACCTTCTGGACCCCCGACGCTACAACCGCCTCACGGTACAGACCCAGCGCGGCTGTCCCCATCTATGCGACTTTTGCGCCTCTTCCATTCTTATCTCCCCGCACTATAAGGTCAAGCCGGTTGAAAAGGTCATCGCGGAAGTGAGGAGGATCAAGGAGCTATGGAAACATCCGTTCATCGAGTTCGCCGACGACAACTCCTTCGTCGACAAAGCGTATGCGAAAGCCTTACTGCGCGAGCTCGCCAAAGAGAAGGTGCGCTGGTTCACCGAGGCGGACATTTCGATTTCGGAAGACCCGGAACTTTTGAATCTCATGAAAGAGAGCGGGTGCGCCCAGGTGCTTATCGGACTGGAAAGTACCTCTTTTTCCGGTTTGAACGGGCTGGAGATGCACGCGAACTGGAAAGCCAAAAAACTCGGAGAGTATCGCCGCGCCATCAAAACCATACAAAACCACGGCATTACGGTCAACGGCTGTTTCGTGCTGGGGCTTGACGGGACCGGAACGGACAGTTTCGGTGCGATATACGAATTCGTCAAGCAGACGCGGCTGTACGAGGTACAGATCACGGTGCTCACCCCTTTTCCCGGCACGCCGCTGTATGAGCGCCTTGAAAGCGAGGGTCGAATTTTGAACAAAGGGGCCTGGGAACTCTGTACGCTTTTCGATGTCAATTTTATTCCCGAAAAGATGACCGTTTCGGAGCTGGAAACGGGCCTTAGAACCCTGCTCCGACAACTCTACAGTGAAGAATTCGTCCAGTGGCGCAGACAGCACTTTTTCGATCGTCAGCGCCGGAAAATGCATGCAGAAATCACATAAAAGGAGCCATTATGAGTCTTCGGTTGATTAAGAACCTTTTTGTCTTTGCCGGTCTATACGACGGCATACTAGGGCTGGTCTTTATCTTCGCCCCCGCCGCGGTGTTTCAGTATTTCGATGTAACACCGCCGAACCATTGGGCCTACATCCAGTTCTCGGCACTGCTGCTCATCCTGTTTGCGGCGATGTTTTTCAAGATCGCATCCGACCCGGTCCGCTATCGCGAA
>JARROU010000072.1:0-5479 GCA_037383585.1 Campylobacterales bacterium
GTCCTCGGCGCCGTCACCCTCTTCTTTTACGTCGGCATCGAGGTCATCGCGGGGGACACCATCGGGCTTTACGGCCAGTCGCTTGGGCTCGGCAACGCGACGGCGCTTACCGCCTACACGATGCTCTTTATGGTCGTCGGCTACCTCATCGGCGTCACGATGATCCCGCGGGTCCTTTCCCAGGAGAAAGCGCTTCTGTTGACCGCCGCCGCCGGACTGCTCTTCACCGCAGGCATCCTCTTCTCCGGAGAAAAGAGCCACGCCCTCTCCACGCTGCTGTGGGGCTGGAGCGGTCTCGCCACGCTGCCCGACAGTGTGACCTTCGTCGCGCTGCTGGGCCTCTCCAACGCCCTCGTCTGGCCCGCCGTCTGGCCTCTGGCGCTCAAAGACCTTGGTCCCCTCACCGCCAAAGGCAGCGCCCTGCTGATCATGGGCATCGCCGGCGGAGCGCTGCTGCCCCTGCTCTTCGGCCGGATCGGGGAGCTTACCGGCGAACTGCGTGACGGCTACGCGCTCGGATTCGTCTGTTACGCATTTATCCTCTATTATGCCCTCAAAGGACACCGGATCAGGAGCGAACATGCATAAGCTTTCCGCCGCCGAAAACGGCTTCGAAACCGTCGAGATCTGCAACGCCGCCGCCGCAGCGAAGATCGCGCTGCAGGGCGCACAGATTTACGAATACGCCCGCCACGGCGAACCGGAACTGCTCTGGGTCAGCCCCGAGGCCCGGTTCGAACCGGGCAAGGCGGTCCGCGGCGGCGTTCCCGTCTGCTGGCCGTGGTTCGGCAAAGACGCCGAACATCCCGAACGCCCCCAGCACGGCTTCGTACGTACGGCCCTGTGGCGCCTGGAAAGCGTCGAGGAACCCGACGACCTGATGAGCATCGTCACCCTTTCGCTTGACCATACGCAGGTCGAGCAGCCCTGGTTCCTGTTCCGGTTCCGGCTGACGGTGCAACTGCGCATCGGCAGAGAGCTCTCCGTCTCCCTGACGACGGAAAACCGGGACGACAAGCCCTTTGAGATCACGGAGGCCCTGCACACCTATTTCAACATCGGCGCCATTGCCGCCCTCAGCATTGTCGGGCTCGAAGGGGTCACCTATGCCGATGCGCTGGACGGGTTCAGCCGCAAATGCTCCGACGCATCCATCGGGATCGTCCAAGAGACCGACCGGGTCTATCTCGATACAGAAGACGAAGTCATTCTTCTCGACGAACGCCTGGGGCGCAGCGTCATCGTCGGAAAAAGCGGCAGCCGTTCGACGGTCGTCTGGAACCCCTGGATCGACAAGGCAAAGCGCATGGAGGATTTCGCCGATGAAAGCTACACCTCGATGGTCTGCATCGAGACGGCCAATGCCCTGACCAATACCGTTACGGTCAATCCGGGCGACTCCCACACCATTGCGCAGAGCATCAAATGAAAAGCGTTCTGTTCGACGGCCAGCCTGTTATACCCTCGAAGGTCGTCTGCATCGGCCGCAACTACGTCGAGCATATCGAGGAACTCGGAAACGAGATCCCCGAGCAGATGGTCGTCTTCAACAAGCCCAACTCCGCAATCACGGATACGCTGCGATACATCGATCCGACCTGCCGATTCGAAGGGGAGATCTGCTTTCTCATACAGCGCGGAACCATCGCCGGAATCGGGTTCGGTCTGGACCTGACCAGAGCCGATATACAGAACCGCCTCAAGGAGAAGGGCCTGCCGTGGGAACGGGCCAAAGCCTTCGACGGATCGGCCGTTCTGGGGGATTTCGTTCCCGTTAAAGGTGCCTTTTCCTCATTACGTATGACCCTGCACGTCGACGGCAAACTGCAACAGCACGCCGGCTACGGCCTGATGATGTACAAACCGGACACGATGCTCGAGGAGATCAAATCGTTCATGACCCTCGAAGACGGCGACGTCATCATGAGCGGCACGCCAAAAGGGGTCGGCACTTTCGCCGCCGGGCAGCGGTTTGTCGGACGCGTCTACTCCGAAGGAACGCTTCTGATCGAATCGTCCTGGACGGTCGGCCCTCAGAAGAGCGGTGCCGCGAAATAGATCCAGACCAGGATAACGAGCGGTCCCAGCACCCCTGTCACAATCCCCATCAGCCAGAAATCCCGGCTCTTCAGTGCGCCCGAGGCGAACACGATTGCATTGGGCGGCGTCGAGACCGGCAGGCACATCGCCAGCGAGGCGCTTAAGGCCACCGTGACAACTGCCATGACCGGAGCGCTCTGAGCGAATACGGCTGCCACGGCCGCGACCAGCGGCAGCAGGATGTTCGCCGCGGCCGTATTGCTCATAAAGTTCGAAAGGGTGACGACCAGGTAGGAAAAAAGGGCGATCACTGCGAAGAAAAAAAGCTTCTGCTCTGCGAACCATCCCGCAATCCAGACATCCAGTCCGCTGCTGCTGACGGCACTCCCGAGCGAAAGCCCCCCGACGATCAGAATGATGACATCCCAGTGCAGGCTGCGCATATCTTCGGAATCCAGTATCCCCAGCATCGTAAAGAGCACGATGGGGATGAAGGAGACCACGGTCGTCGGTATAGAATGCAGCGGTCCGGTCAGCCACAGCAGCACGGTCACGGTAAACGTCAGGACGACGGCGCTCTTTTTCCAGCTGGGCACGACAGCGGCGGACGCAAACGCCCGGCTTGAGTCGTCAGAGTGGTCGACGCCGTACAGGGCGTCGATGTCGATCGCCGCTTCGTTGGAGGGGTAGCGTCTGAGCAGCAGAAAACGCATCCCGATCACCATGAAAACGGCCGGCGGAAGCGCCAGGGCCATCCAGCCGATGAAGCTCGGCGCGTCCGCACCGAGCAATCCCGCGGCGATGGCATTGGGCGGGGTCCCGATGATGGTCCCCATCCCGCCGATATTGGCGGCCATGGTCACCGCGAGCAGCAGCCCTTTTCGGTAAGGATTGTCCGCGCGCATCGTCCCGATGACGGGGAAGAGGATCGCAACGATCAGCGCGGCGGTTGCCGTGTTGGAGATAAACATCGAAAGGGTAAAGGTCACAAAGATCATCCCCGTCATGATGCGTTCGGGCCGGTTGCCGACAAAAAACAACACCCGCTTGGCCATCCAGATGTCGAGTTTCGTCTTCGCGGCGGCCTTCGCCATGATGAAACCGGCGAGGAACAGAAAAACGAGCGGGCTCGCCCAGGGGGAGAGGTACGATTCCCACTCCCCGCCCTGTTCGGGCAGCAGCCCCAGCAGAACGATCTCCAGCGCGATGATCAGAAACGAGACGGCGAAGGCCGGGATCGCTTCGCTCAGCCAGAGCCCGGCGGCGAACAGCAGAATGAAAAGGGTCGCTCTTGCGGCCGAGCTCAGGCCTTCGAACGCCGGGAGATACGCCGCGAGCAGTGCGAGAATCAGCGATACGGCGAAGCGAAACAGCCGGCTTCTGAACGTCACCGCAACATCAAGATCGGCCAGCTTCCGTATTCCCCTCCGGGTATCGATCATGCGCGTTTCCTTCCTGTTCCAGCAACACCCATCATTAACAACCGCTTCGGTTCAGCGCCGAGAGCCTTTCGGGCGTGCCGATGTCGCGCCAGACGCCCGCATACCGTTCGGCGGTGACGCTGCCCTGCTCCATCTTTTCGCGCAAAAGCGGCCCCAGCGCCCTTTTGCCGTAGGCAAGCCCTTTGAAAAACTCCGGGGAATAGTAGCCCATGCCCGAAAACGTGTATTTTACCTGCGCATCGGAGACGGCCCTGTTGTCTTCGATGCCGAAATCGCCTTCCGGGTTGTGCTCGGGGTTGGGAACAAGCACAAGGTGCGCGAGCGCACCGCCGAGTTCGAATGCCGGATCGAACGGGTAATCCGTCCAGACGTCGCCGTTGACGACAAGAAAAGGCTCCGTTCCCAGCAGCGCAAGCGCCTTGACGATGCCCCCGGCGCTCTCCAGCGCGCCTTCATTCTGCTCATCGGAGTAGAGCAGCTTCACGCCCCATTTCGATCCGTCCCCGAGTGCTTCGGGGATCATATGTCCCAAATGGGCGAGGTTGATGACGACCTCTTTGAAGCCGGCCGCGGCAAGGCGCTCGATGTGGTGGACGATCAGCGGCTTGCCTCGGACTTCCAGCAGCGGCTTCGGGGTGACGTCAGTGAGCGGGCGCATCCGTTCGCCGCGCCCCGCCGCCAGGATCATCGCCTTACCCATCTATTTTCTCCTTGAGGACGAGCCAAGCCCATCCTCAATTCCTCGCACGGAAGCTTCACCGTTCGGTGATAGAGGCGGCAGTTTAACTTTCTCGAGCATCTGTGCCAGCGGCTTCGTCTCCTCGTAACGGTTCGCGGCCTCGATCGTGTAGCGCAGCGTTAGGGGAAGATCACCGAGGTACCCCGCCTTTTTGTCGCGGAGCCAGAGCCGCGAAAAGACGCCCAACACCTTGATATGGCGCTGCAATCCCATGAAGTCGAACCATTTCAGGAACGCCGCGTCGTCTGCTTCGATCCCCGCCCTGTCCCGGAACTCCAGCGCCAGTGCGTTGATCTTTTCGGGAGCGAAACGGACATAGCAGTCTTTAAGCAGCGAAACGAGGTCGTAGGTCACGGCACCGTTCATCGCATCCTGATAATCGATCACGCCGGTTTCCCCTGAGGGCGTCACCATGATATTGCGCGAGTGGAAATCACGGTGGACGAAACGGCCCTGCGGCTGCGACAGCACCGTTTCAGAGATCGTGTCCAGCACCTTCTCCAAGACGGCGTTCTCGACCGGAGAAAGTGTCCATCCAAGGTACTTTTCCAAAAACCACGTCTTCATCAAGTCCATCTCGAAGTGCAAGAACGCCTTATCATAGACCGGAAGCCCCTCCGCATCGGCACGCTGCATTTTGACGATCTCGTCGATGGCGTCCAGGTAGAGCGCTTCGAAGTTCGCCTCGCTCAGCGCGCCGAGCAGCGGCCGGGAACCGAAATCCTCCAGCACGAGAAAGCCGGACTCAATGTCCTCCAGGTAGACCTGGGGCGCCTTCACGCCGCTCTCGTGCAGCCGCGTGGTCACTTCCAGGAACGGCCGCAGCGACGCTTTTTCCAGCGAGGCGTCCATCACGATGCAGGTGTCGCTGCCGCAGATCAGTCGGAAGTAACGGCGGAAACTGGCGTCTTCGCTGGCAACCTCCAGTTCCCAGTCCGAAAACTGGGTTTTGGCGAGCCACGCCTTCACTTTATGCATATATCCCTCCGAGAATCGTATTTTGCGATGCGCCGGTCACGCTTTTGAGTCCGACCGCTTCCTCGTTGACGCGCTTGCAGGCGAGCCACGCAAAGGCCATCGCCTCCATCCAGTCGCCGCTGACCCCGTACTCGTCCGTCCGGACGACCTCGACCCCCTCCAGCATCGAAGCGATCCGTCCCCGCAGATAGACGTTCTTCGCCCCGCCGCCGCACAGCAGCAGCCGCTTCGGCGCGTAGGCTCTTGCCGCATCCGCGATGCTGCGCGCCGTCAGCTCCGC
>JARROU010000073.1:0-7221 GCA_037383585.1 Campylobacterales bacterium
GCATTAACGGCAGCGTCTTCACGGTGCTGGCCGACCTCGGTGTGCTGTTCCTGCTGCTGTTCATCGGCCTGCAGATCGACATGGGGACGATGACGGCTTCCGCCGTAGGCATGGCCGTCACGCCGATGACCAAAGCGGTCACCCATCCGAAATCGAGAAAGCGCATGACCGCAACGCCGAAAACAAAGGGCACGACGGTATTGAGCACGGTGGCCAGCGTGATGTCCCTGCCTTGGCGCCGCATCGCCCCCCTGTCGATCTGCAGGCCGATGAACAGCAGCAGGAACAGCACACCGAGGTCGGCCAGCACCGTGAAGACGCTGCCGTTAATGCCTTGGGTAAGCAGTGTGCCGATCGGCGTGTAGTGTGCCCCCATCGCGACAAAGAGCGCCGCGAGAATCCCGGGAATCTTCAGCCGTTCCAACACCCCTGCGAGCACATAGGTCAGGGCGAACAGCAGCGCCAGCAGCAGTAAAAACTCGCCCAGCTCCTGATCGGTCATGGTGCGGCTTTACGCTTTGCTTTTGAGCCCGACGAGGTAATGGAACATCATGATCTCGCCGACGAAGGGGCCGGCGAAGTTGAGCAGCGGAAAGAAATTGAACAGGGCGATCACGGCGGCAATGGTCCAGAGCTCTTTGTTGCCTTTTTTGATCCGATGCAGCTCTTTGGAGCTGAAAAAGAGCGCCCCGACATCGTAGGTGAAAGTGTCTTTGACCAGCCAGACCCACAGCAGGAGCTGGACCAGGATATTGAGCACCGGCACGAAGAGCAGCGGCAGCAGGATAATGGAGGCAACGATAAACAAAACGGTATTTCTGACCGTGTAGCCGAACGAGCGGAGTTCGGCCTCCGTGTGGACGTCTTCGTAGGGGTAGACCTCCTCGCGGACGCGCCGCAGCAGTACCGGTGAATAGAGGCTCGTAAAGAAAAGCATCGTGATGATGGCGGCGTTGTAGAGGATGTAGAAGATCATCAGGATACTCACCCCGTTCTCGACGGTGTCAAAGGGAAGCATGCTCAGCAGGTGCAGCACGAAACGGTAGATGTCACCCCCTTTGAAAAACCAGACCAGGGTCCAAAAGAGTGTGGCACCCAGCAGGACCCATCCGGCGGCCCCTGTAAACGCTTTTTTCGGCAGTGAGCGGTAAAGCGTGACGGTCAGCAGGAGCGAGACGACCGCGACGGTGAGCATGATGGCCTGCATCCACAGGAACGTTGAAAGCATCCAGGCCCCGTTGGAGCGCAGCATCGCAAAGGGGAGCCATTCGACCAGGCTGTCGCTAAACGAGAGAAAGTGCTGCCAATACAGCAGTCCTACCACCGTCCATATGGCCGAAGCGATCATCGCGAAGACAATCACGACCACCGCTGTATGCCACTGAAGTACTTCCTCTATCCCGTCTAAAAACCCCATGAACAGCTCGCGCATCGCAGATCCTTTCGGTGCTTTCAACTTATTATAGCACCGAAATCATTTTGTGCCGTGTCAGCGGGAGACTTTCTTTATATGGTCGAGGCAGCTGCGCGGATCATCGGCGACAAGGGTGTGCGTGAACATCAGGTTGTGCGAAAGGGCGAAATTCTCGATGAGCATACGGTCTTTGCAGTGGGTTGCATCGTTGTCGAGGCGCTGATGCTCACGAAGCCGCTCGAGCATGTGCCGGCGGTCCGCGGCGTAACCGAAGACGGGTTTGCCGAGCGCTTCGGCGAACCCCACTTCGTAGACGGTGCCTGAATCGGGTTCGAATCCCCGGAAGGGGTTGAGATTGGCCATGACCAGGTCGGCGCGGCGGATGAGGTCGAGGTTGGCTCTGCGGATCGCTTCGGCGGTACAGTGGGGCTGGTCATGTGGTTCGATGGCGTTGTCGAGGGGAAAGAGTCCTTTAAATCCGAATCCGGCGCAGAGCGCTTTGAGTCGTTCGCCCTGTGCGACGGCGTCGGGTTCGAAGACGTCGGGACCGGCGAGGTATGTGAAGGTGAGGCCGAAGTAGCTGACCATGACGGGCAGCCACGGGAGTTTAATGGCACGGGCGTAAAGGAACGCGACGACGAGGCCGTCGCGTGCGCCCTGGTCTCTCAGGTCCGCCAGCAATGGGTACCAGACGTAGCCGGGTCCGTGGCTGAGTACCCCGCCGAACAGGGCGAGGAACCAGCCGCGCAGCCGGGACCCGCTGCCGAGGTGTTTCGCGATGCTTTTGGGGCGGATGAAGGTATTGAGCAGGGCGGTCAGAAAAAAGACGACCAGAAGAATGGGAAAGATTTTTGCCAGGATGCCCAGGCTTTTTTCCGCAGCCGTCAGTGCCCTTTCCGGCGCGAAAAAGGTGGCGACTCCGTAGAGCAGCAGGGTCAGGGCCAGAAGAATGCATCCGTGGCATTTCGGCCTTTTCGGCATGTTCGTCTTCATGAAAGCCACGCGGAAGTCAGGGCGGTGGCCGCGCCGATCAGCATCGCAAAAAGGAAACTGAGCAGGTTGCGCATCACGGTAAAACGGCGCCCGAAGAGGGAGGCTTCCAGGGGAAGCTGTATGACTCCGAGCGTCACCCAGGCGAGAATGAACGCACTCACCGCATAGGGGGAGATCCCCTGATGGAGCAGTTCGCCGCCGATGAGGTAGCTGATGACGGGCTGGCCGATGGAGACGCCTCCGATCATGGTACCGATCAGCGTATCGATGAGCGGCGAACCGCTGAAGAGAGAACGCAGCATCTGCGGCGAGACAAAGGACTGGAACAGCCCCACAAGGCCGATCACGGCCAGAAGCATCGGCAGGACGCCGACAAGGGAGTGAAGCGCTTTGGCCAACGCTTCTTTTGCGCGGGAGTTTTCTTTCATAGAGTGATTGTACCCAAAGGGACGATCACTCCTCCTCGCCCCGGCGTGCGATCTCGTCGACGTTGAGGCGGACGAAGCGATAGCTGACGTAGATGATCAGCGGCCAGGAAGCGAACCAGATCAGTGAAGAAGTATAATCCATAATGGGCTCCTTAATAGTTGTGCGCGTCGGGCGCGCTGATTTCGTCTTCGGTGATCTTGACCCGGTCCATCGCCCGCCACGCGTAGGCGATGTAGGCGAGGACGAAGGGCACCATCAGCGAAACGTAGCTCATGACGGTCAGCGTATAGAGGCTGCCCGAGGCATTCTCGATCGTGAGCGAATGCTGGATGTCATGCGTCGACGGGTAGAACGCCGTCCCGTTGAAACCGACGGCAAGCAGCACCGCCATGACGGTGAGCACGATCCCGATCCCGTTGGTCCAGGCGCAGCAGCTTTTGCCGCGGAAGACCGTGTTGAAGACCGAGAGCAGGACCATCACGACCCCGGCAAGGAACATGATGCCGACGGCCGGCATTTCGATGAAGTTCCAGAAATACTTGTTCGGCACCATCGAAACCGTTTTCGTCGCGGCGTCGTAGGCGAAGCCGTCTTTGAGGAAGATCCACGCGACGAAGCCGAGGAAGAACGGCAGGAAGTACACGATGTTGCGCTTGATCATTTTGCGCGCTTTTGCCTCGATCGGCGCATGGTCGATGCTGGAGATGAAATACATCCCGGCGGCGATGCGCACGAGGAAGAAGAGGGCGAATCCGAGCAGGTAGTTCATCGGGTTCAGCAGCGCTTCAAGGCCCCGTGCTCCCCCCTGCCAGTGGACGAAGAAGTTGTCGTCCAGCGCGAAATCCGCGCCGCTGAAGAAGGTGCTGATCGCGATGCCGAGCAGAATGACGCCGAGGCTGCCGTTGATATAGAGGAAGGCCTCGTAGGTCTTCTGTCCGAGGACGTTGTCGGGTTTCTTGCGGTATTCGTAGCTGACCGCCTGGACGATGAAACAGAACAGGATCACCATCCAGACCCAGTACGCACCGCCGAAGCTGGTCGCATAAAAGAGCGGGAAAGCGGCAAAAAGCGCGCCGCCGAACAGGACCAGCGTCGTAAAGCCGAGTTCCCATTTGCGCCCGAGGGAGTTGACGAGCATCGTCTTTTCCGTTTCGTTTTCGCTGAGGGAATTCAGAAGGGTCTGGCCCCCCTGGATAAACATGATATAGACAAAAAGTCCGCCCAGCAGGCTGATGATGATCCACCAGTACTGCTGCAGCTGCAGGAATGTGAGTGCTTCAAACATCAGTGGTGTCCTCCGTCGGGTCCGATTTTAATCTGGCGGAGCATGATCTTGATCTCCGCGACGAGCAGCGCCGTAAAGAGCGCCGCGAACATCCAGAAGGTCGTCTGGACGCTGCTGCTGGAAATGTCCGTCATCGCGATGCCGACGGGCAGCAGGTCCTGGACGGCCCACGGCTGGCGGCCGACTTCGGCGACGACCCAGCCGGCTTCAGCCGCGATGTACCCCAGCGGGATCGACAAGAGCGCAAGCCAGAGCAGTTTGCGGAAGCGGGTGATCTCGTTGGCCATCGTCAGGTAGAGCAGGGCGAGGAACAGAACGATGAACCAGCTGCCCAGTCCGACCATGACGTGGAAGGTGTAGAAGGTCAGGGCGATCGGCGGCACGATGTCTTCGGGTTTCTCGAGGTAGCCGTAGCCGAAATCGGCGATGTTCGCTTCGAGCACGCCGCGCGCTTCGGCCGCGGCGGCTTCGTCACCCGTTTTCACGGCTGCTTTGTACTCTTTGAAGGCGGCCACGGCGATCTTGCCGCGGTCGATCCGGTTCTGTGCCGGTTCGATGCCGTGTTCTTCGTTGCCGTAGACAAGGTCGTCCAGGCCCGGCACGAAGGCGTCGATGTCGTGGTAGCCCAGGAAAGAGAGGGCGTAAGGGATCTCGATGTCGCCGTAGAACTCGTGGCGGTCGTCGCCGAGCTCTTTGTCGGGATTGAGGATACCGAAGGCGATGATGCCCGCGCGGGTCTCCCCTTTGTAGAGGCCTTCCATCGCGGCCAGTTTGACCGGCTGTTTCTGTGCGACGTTGTAGGCGCTCTCATCCCCGCTGAGTGCCAGGAAAAGCGAGACGAGCAGGCCGAAAGAAGCCCCGACGACCATGCTGCGCTTGGCGATCAGCATGTCGCGTCCTTTCAGCAGGTACCAGGCGGAGATGCCGACGACGAAGAGCGCCGCGATCACATAGCCGCTGCTGATGGTGTGCAGGAACTTCGAGATCGCCACCGGCGAGAGAACGACGTCCCAGAAGGAGGCCATCTCATTGCGGGCGGTGTCCGGGTTGAAGGCCATGCCGACGGGATTCTGCATCCAGCCGTTGGCGACGAGGATCCAGAGGGCTGAGAGGTTCGAGCCGATCGCGACGAGCCAGGTGGAGAGCAGGTGAAAGCCCTTGCTCACCTTGTCCCAGCCGAAGAACATGACGGCGAAGAAGGTCGACTCCATAAAGAAGGCGAGGATGCCTTCGACCGCCAGTGGCGCGCCGAAGATGTCGCCGACGAACCAGGAGTAGTTGGCCCAGTTGGTCCCGAACTCGAACTCCATGATCAGCCCCGTGGCGACGCCGACGGCGAAGTTGATGGCAAACAGGGTCATCCAGAACTTCGTCGCTTTTTTCCATTGCGGATCGTTCGTGCGCACATAGAGTGTCTCCATGATCGCGACAATAAAAGAGAGTCCCAGCGTCAGCGGGACGAACAAAAAGTGGTAGATTGCCGTCAGGGCAAACTGGGCCCGTGCCCAGTCAACGCTTGCGGCCGTTTCATACAACATGTTTTTCCTTTCAAGTTGGATGCCGGAATTTCCGGCACGCCGCACCCCTTTTGAGGATACGGATTATTATAGGATCAAATAAACTACAGGGAGGTTACGGTGAACCCGAGAGCTGCCTGCTCACATACTCCTGCCGCGCCTCGTCGGTATCGAAGCGGCTGTGAAGCGTGTCGATGAAAAAGAGCACTTTGATGACACCGAAGAGAACGATGAGCTTCACGACCACCACGGCCCAGAGCGTTTTTCCCAGCCGCATGGCGGCAAAGCCGTCGCGGTAAAAGCGGTAAATGGCGGAAAGCTTCATGGGTTCTCCTCTCAGTGGACCGAGCAGGTCCCTTCGCCGCCGATGGAACTCAGCGCGTTTTTCACAAAGCGTTCGACAGAGTCGCGCACCGTCGGTGATTCACGGTCTACGTAGACTTCCAGCCCCGCTTCGGCAAAGCCTTTTGCCGGGGAGCCGCCGATGCCGGAGACCACGAGTGCGTCAGGTTTCAGCGCCATAATGTTGGCGACGGCGTTGCCGCAGCCGCCCGCATCATGGCCGGGGTTGGTGATCCCTTCGACGTCAACGATTTTGTCGTCTTCGACGGTGACGACGGTGTAGAACTTCGCTTTGCCGAAATGCGCGCCGCGGCGCGACAGGAATCCCATGTCTTCGTCGGTGGGAAAGACGATTTTCATGTGTTTGCTCCTTCTAAAAAGTATTTGACGGCCTCATCGGCACGCTCACCGTGTTTTTCACGGATCTTTTTGACGGTGATCCCGGCACGGCCCACCGCCTCTTTCATGTGCGGACCGATCATTCGCACCAGCATCAGGTCGACGCCCTCGAGGTTGACCAGGCTTTTGCCGTGGCCTTCGATGTGTTCTTCGTCGTCGCCGTGGTGATGTTCATGATGCTCGTCGTGCTCATGGTGCTCATGACCGCTTGGAGCTTCGACGATCCGGTCGAACCCGGTGTCGTCAAACAGAGCGAAAAAAGGCGCCTGCCCTGTCCGCTTGACGATCTTGAGGTTTTCACCCTCTACGGGAACAGCGATTTTCATTGTCAATCCTTTGCGGGTGCGTTTTTCGTGCTGTCGGCATTGGCAAGGGCGACGATGCCGCCCTTGACGACCTGCACGTTTTTGATCCCGGTCATTTTCAGGCTGACTGCAGCCATGACGGCCCGCGTGCCCGAATGGCAGACGATCAGGATCGGCCGGTCCGACGGAAGCCGGTCGAGCGACGTTTTTTCGAACAGCCGCTCCATCGGGATGTGCAGCGCGTTCGGGGCGGCAAGGGCGACGACCCCGGCTTCGGCATCCGTACGGACGTCGAGCAGGGTCACCGCTTTGTTCTCGCGCAGCATCTTCATTACGTCGTCCGCCTTCACGAAGAGCGTGGAGTTCGCGCACGCTTTTTGCGTCATATGCGAATAGAATGCATGGAACTGCTCTGCCTTGGCCGCGTTGTAGGCCGAAACGGATGCGGCGAAGACAAGGGATCCGAAGAAGGAAACAAGCATCTTTTTCATCATGTTTCCTTTCGCTTTCCGATCGCTAAAATTTATCTTCATTTAG
>JARROU010000074.1:0-7450 GCA_037383585.1 Campylobacterales bacterium
GTGCCGCGTCGGTGCGCCGCCGTCTCGTGGAGCAGAAACTCTCCAAGTACAACCTCTATGCGCACGACGATCTGCACTTTCCGAAAGAGAAAACGGTCGTTCTCGTGCCCGGGCAGGTCGAGGACGACGCCTCTATCCGTTTCGGCGCGCCCGGGATGACCAACCTCGAACTGCTGCGGCAGGCCCGGGATAATTGCCCCGAAGCGTACATCGTCTACAAGCCCCATCCCGATGTCCTCGTCGGCAACCGGGCGGGGCAGGTCGGCGAGGCGGAGGCCTTGCGTTACGCCGACCGCGTCGTCACCGAGGTGAGCCTCGACAGCGTACTGGCACACGCCGACGAAGTGCACACCATGACCTCGCTGGTCGGTTTCGAAGCGCTGATGCGGGGCAAAAAAGTGACGACGTACGGCCTGCCGTTTTACGCGGGGTGGGGGCTGACCTCCGACCGGTATCTCTGCGACCGCCGCACGCGGCAGCTGGGACTCGACGAGCTGGTCGCGGGGGCCTTGTTGCTCTATCCGCGTTACCTCGACCCGGAAACGAAGCGCCCGTGCGAGATCGAGGTGGTTTTGGACGCGATCGCGGCGGAAAAAGCGCGTTCGCAGCGTTCGGATGCCTTTCGGGGTTTAAAGTATGTTAGAACCATTATTGCCAGAAAGACACAGATCGTGTTTCGTCTGTTTAATCAACTAGTATAAAATTGCGGACATGAAGAGAAACTATATCGGTGAAATAAACAATAAGAACATTCTGTTCCTTCAGGGCCCCATGGGGGGCTTTTTCAAACGCCTTGACCTGCTGTTCCGCATGATGGGTGCGAAGACCTGCAAGATCGGTTTCAACGCGGGTGACTGTTTCTTTTCCAACCGGGACAACTATATCGCTTATCGGGGCAGACGCGAAGCGTGGCCTGAGTATGTCGCTGATTTTCTCAAATCGCACTGGATCGACCAGATCTACCTTTTCGGGGACTGCCGTTTCTATCAGCGCCACGCGATCACGGCCGCGAAAGCGCTGGGCATCGAGGTCTTCGTCTTCGAAGAAGGCTATGTCCGTCCCGATTACATCACACTGGAGAAATACGGGGTCAACGACTACAGCAGTATCAGCCGGTCGCGGGCGTTCTATGACAGCCTCCGGCTCGATGAATTGCCCGAACCGACCCCGAAACCGGCGCATTTCAGCCAGCCGCGGATGGTCGGAAGCGCCGTCGTCTATTACGCCCTTTCGAACCTGCTTTTCTTCCGGTATCCGCATTACCGCCACCACCGGGATTTCTCCGCGCTCAAGGAACTGTTCATCGGGGGCAGGAGCCTGCTGCGAAAATGGTACTATCGCTGGAGTGAGCGCCATGCGCTGCGCTGGATCGAAGCGGAGGCCGGGAACTATTTTTTCGTGCCGCTGCAGACCCACAATGATTTCCAGATCCTCGAACATTCCGGGTACGGCTCCATCGAGAAGTTTATCGACGAGGTGATGGGCTCCTTCGCCCGGTGCGCCCCCGTCGGCACGGTGACGATCAACAGCACGGTCGGGCTCTCCTCACTCTTTCACGGGACGCCGACGATCACGCTGGGCAACGCGATCTATGACATCGAAGGCCTGACCTGCCGGGGAATGACACTGGATGATTTCTGGCATGAGCAGCGCGCCCCTGACAGGGAACTGTTTGAAAAATACCGCCGCTTTCTGATCCATGCGACCCAGCTCAACGGCAGTTTCTACGGTGAGATGCCCGATTTTGAGGCGCGCCAGATCCCGGTCATCGCGGAGGCGGATCATAAAAGGGGTGCGGCAGCGGTGCGCTTGAGAAGGAAACGGGCCTAAAACTCCCAGCCGGCGTACAGGTACAAAAAGCCGATCGTTTTGTAGTCGCCGAAGTCGATGCCCGGGATGTAGGCGAAGTTCAGCGTATAATCGCTGATGTAGAAGCTGGAAGTGGGTGCCAGCCCGATGATCGGCGAGTACTTGTACCCGTCGCTGTTGTGCCGGATGTACTTGACGCCGACAAAGCCGGCCAGCCCGATCGACACGTCGAACCGCGGCTGATGAAAACGGATCGATTCGCTTCCCGCCAGGTAGACGTAGGGCTTTTTGTTGGAATCGTACAACAGCATGACATGATAGGTGTAATAGCGCTTCTTGTACGCTTTGAAGTAGTCACGCTCGTACCCGATCCCCAGGTTGTACATATTGAGCTTTGTGCCGTTGTCCAGTTCTCTTTTGTCATGCCATGTTATGCCGCTGAAAAGCAGCCGGCGGGGGGCGTCATCCGCCGGCAGACCGATTCCGCCTGACAGACAGTAAGCAAGAAGCGCAACCCATGTCGTTTTTATTCTGATACGGGGTGTCCTGACGACATTGTGATTCATAACCTGTCTTCTCGCTTATGTACTCTTCTTTTGAATCATAGCACAGATTCTTTATGTCGGAAGGGTTCGGATTGGACTATGATTCGTCAGGCTGCAAAATGCTTCGTCCAAAAGAGGCTTTTGTGACCAGATCCTCTCTCGGCATCGGCATTCGCACTCGGTAGTTGTACGGGCTTTTACCGCTTTGGCAGGAGAAAGTGTTATAATTCACATAAAAAAAGGAACGAGTATGGAATGCGAATTTCCGACGGTGAATTCGAATAAAGAAGAGATCAAAGCTATTTTTGAAGGCACGAAAACGATCGCCGTATTGGGCCTCTCCCCCGACGAGAGCAAGGCGAGCCACCGCGTCGCGAAGTATCTGAAGGCAGCCGGGTTCAAGATCGTTCCGGTCTATCCGAAAGAGGATGAAATCCTCGGCGAAAAGGTCTACCGCTCGCTCGCGGAGATCCCTTTTCCCGTCGACATGGTCGACATCTTCCGCAAGCCCGCGGCGCTGGACCCGATCGCCGATGCCTGCATCGAACGCGGCGACGTCAAGTACTTCTGGGCACAGCAGGGCATCGTCAACAATGCCGCCGCTGAAAAGGCGGAAGCGGCGGGGATGAAAGTCGTTCAAAACCACTGTACGATGGTCGAACACCGCCATCTTTTCGGGTAAGCATATTGTTTCCTCTGAAGACAATCGAACAGGCACGAGAACGCATCGGCGGTGTCGTCACGAAGACGCCGTATGCTTATGCCCCCTATCTCAGTGAAATGAGCGGGTGCGAAGTCTATCTGAAAAAAGAGAACCTCCAGATCACCGGCGCGTTCAAGATCCGCGGTGCGTACAACAAGATCGCGTCGCTGAGTGCGGATGCGAAAGCGCGCGGCGTCGTGGCGTCGAGCGCGGGCAACCACGCCCAGGGCGTGGCCTACTCGGCGGCGCAGTTCGGCATCCGGGCCGTGATCGTCATGCCCGAATCCACGCCGCTGACCAAGATCGACGGCGTGCGGCACTACGGTGCGGAAGTCATTCTGCACGGCAGCAACTACGATGAAGCCTATGCGCATGCCGTTGCCTACGGCGAAGCCCACGGCCTGGAATTCGTGCACCCCTTTGAAGACGATGCGGTCATCGCGGGGCAGGGGACGATCGGTCTGGAAATCCTGGCCTCGGGAGCGCGCCCCGACGCGGTGATCGTGCCCGTCGGCGGCGGCGGACTGATCAGCGGCGTGGCCGCCGCGATCAAGCAGACGGACCCTTCCGTCGAGGTGATCGGCGTCAGCGCGGTCGGTGCGCCGGCGATGCGCCAGTCTTATGACGCGAAGACGCCGATCGATTCGACCTCGGTCCGCACCATCGCCGACGGCATCGCCGTACGCGACACGTCGCCGAAGACGCTGGAGCTCATTCTCGAAAGCGTGGACCGCTTTATCAGCGTGGACGACGAAGAGATTGCCAATGCGATCCTGTTTCTGCTGGAAAAACAGAAGCTCTCCGTCGAAGGGGCGGGGGCCGTCGGCGTCGCCGCGCTGCTGCACCATAAACTGCCGCACCTCAAAGGGAAGAAGGTCGCAGTCGTCCTTTCCGGCGGCAACGTCGACGTGACGCTGCTCTCTGTCATCATCGAAAAAGGTCTGCTCAAATCCTTCCGGAAGATGAAGCTGACCGTGACCCTGGTCGACCGTCCGGGCTCGCTGATGCAGCTGACCGAGCTGCTCAAAGCGCTCAATGCGAACATCGTCCACATCGCGTATGACCGTACGTCTACTGATCTCGATTACGGCGACGCCAATGTGACGATCCATCTCGAGACAAAGGGCGAAGCGCACCAGAACGAGATCCGCGCACAGCTGCATGAGCACGGCTACCTCAGTCAGGAAGGGCGCTAAAGCCGTGCCGAACGTCGTCGCGATCGACCTCGGCTCGAACACCTGCCGCGCCATCGAATACGACTGCGCCGCGGGCACCTTCGGCCGCGAATGCGAACGCATCGTAAAAACCGCCGACCGGATGCACGAAACGGGACGCATCGACGACGCGGCCGTCGATCGCGTCATCGACGCATTGAAGGCGGCGGATGAACGGTTCGACCTGAAAACGGTGCCGTATCATGCCGTGACCACCGCGGCGATGCGGATGGCCGAGAACAGCGGCGAAGCCCTGGCCCGGATTGAAAACGAGACCGGGGTCCGTTTTGATGTCATCGATGCCGACCAGGAAGCCTTTTATACCCTGACCGCGGTCCGGGCGCGGCTCGACTCCCTGAAGATGGAGGCCGAATCGCTGTGCATGATCGACATCGGCGGCGGTTCGACCGAAGTGATCTTCTACCAAAACGGCAAACGCGTCTCCGAGAGTTTCCCCATCGGCATCGTGACGATCGCCCAGCAGTGCGAGACCCCGGATGACGTACGTGCGCTGGTGGACCACATGCTGCAGCCGGTCCGGCTGTTCGTCGAAGGGTACTATGCCGCGCAGGGCGCCCCCCGGACGTTCGTGACCACGGCGGGCACCCCGACGACCATCGCGGCATTCCTGCAGGGAATGACGTACGACCGGTATGACGCGCGGCGCATCAACGGGTTCGCGCTCTCCAAGACCGACTGTGTCCAGGCCCTGCGGGACCTGCTGCGGCTCGACGAGAAGATGCGCAGCGTCTACGTCGGCGTCGGCCGCGAGACCCTGATCGTCGCGGGCGTCGTGATCGTCGAGATGTTTTACGAAGTGCTCGGATTCGACACCTCGATCGTGATCGACGACGGCGTGCGCGAGGGCGTTGCGATCGCCTACTGCGAGGAGCAGCGGCTCTAGAAGTTGCCGAAATCTTTTTATTCTTTCGTTTGCGTTAAAACTTACTCCTGTTTAACGATTGTTCCATTATAATTACCGCATTTTTATTTATGGGTACCCATTATTTAGATAGCATCTCGCATCCGCACGTCAGATGCGGGAACAGCGAGAGCTTTACGAGGAGACAGCCATGCAGATGAGTGGCGCGCAGATGGTCATAGAAGCACTGAAACACGAAGGGGTCGATACCGTGTTCGGTTATCCCGGCGGTGCGATCATGAACGTCTATGACGAGATTTACAAACAAGACGATTTTCAGCACATTTTGACACGGCACGAACAGGCCGCCGTGCATGCGGCCGAGGGCTACGCGAAGGTGACGGGAAAAGTCGGTGTGGCCATGGTCACGTCGGGTCCCGGGTTTACCAATGCCGTGACCGGGATCGCCGACGCCTATATGGACTCGATCCCGCTCGTCGTCATCAGCGGCCAGGTGCCGATGTCGCTCATCGGAACGGACGGGTTCCAGGAGATCGATTCGGTCGGGATCAGCCGTTCGTGCACCAAGCACAACTATCTCGTGACCGATGCCGCCGACCTGCCGCGCGTTTTGAAAGAAGCGTTTTACCTCGCGGCGACCGGCCGTCCGGGACCGGTCCACGTCGACATTCCCAAAGACGTGACGGCGCAGATCGCCGAATTCGACTACGCCAAGCCGGTGGAGCTCGAAACCTACAAGCCGACGACGAAAGGCAACGCCCGCCAGATCAAAAAGGCGGTCGAAGCGATCGCGGCGGCCAAGCGGCCGCTGCTCTATCTCGGCGGCGGGATCATCAGCGCGAATGCCGCCTATGAAGTACGCGAATTCGCCAAGCTGACCGGCATTCCGGCCGTTGAAACCTTTATGGCGCGCGGGGTCATGGGGGCGGACAATCCGCTCGTGATTTCCATGCTGGGGATGCACGGTTCCTACGCGGCCAACATGGCGATGAGCGAAACGGACCTCGTCATCGGTCTCGGGGCGCGATTCGACGACCGGGTGACCGGGAAACTGTCGGAGTTCGCGAAAAATGCCGACGTTATCCATGTCGACATCGACCCGGCGAGCATCTCGAAACTGGTCAACGCCGACTACCCGATCGTCGGGGACGTCAAGAACGTCGTCGAAGAGATGATTTCACTGGCCCAGGGCAAAATCGATGCGCAGCGGTATGCGCCGTGGCTCGAAACGATCGAGCATTTCGACAAACTGCACCCGCTCGGTTACGAAGAGGAACCGGGCGTCATCAAGCCGCAGTGGGTCATCGAACGTGTCGGCCAGACGCTCGGGGCCGATGCGAACATCACGACCGACGTCGGCCAGCACCAGATGTGGACGGCGCAGTTCTACCCGTTCTCGCGGCCGCGCCAGTGGATCAGCTCCGGCGGCCTGGGGACGATGGGCTTCGGTTTCCCGGCGGCGATGGGCGTCAAGCGCGGGGACATGGAACGCACCAGCATCAACATCACCGGCGACGGTTCGATCCTGATGAACATCCAGGAGCTGATGACGGCGGTCGAATACAAACTGCCGGTCATCAACATTAACAACGTCGAGACCAAAGAGGAGTTTGATGCCGCGCTCAAAGATGCCGTCGAGAAGAACGTCGTGGCGTTGATCAATGTCAAGGTTTCGCGTTTCGAGAACGTTCTGCCGATGGTCCCGGCGGGCGGCTCGCTGTTCAATATGATGTTAGAGTACAAGGATAAATAATGGAAAACGAAAGAAGAGTTGTATCGGTCATCGTCCACAACGAGGCGAGTGCCCTTTCACGTATTACGGATCTTTTTTCGGCCCGCGGCTATAACATCGAATCGCTGACGGTTGCACCGATCCCGGAGACGAAATATTCGCGCCTCACCATCGCGACGTCCGGTTCGGTCCGCGTCATCGAGCAGATCATCAAGCAGCTGCACAAGCTCATCCCGGTTTTGAAGGTGTACGAGCATGCCGATCTCGTCGAAAAAGAGATGGCGATGGTCAAATTCCCGATGACGGAGAGCCTGTCCGATATCGAAACGCTCAGCCATGCCTACAACGGCAAGATCGTCAACGTCGGCAACGACATGATCATCGCGATGGTCGCCGATGAGCCCAAACGCGTCTCGCACTATCTCGAGGCGGTCAAGCGCTTCCACCCCAAAGAAATCGTCCGCAGCGGCACGGTCGCCCTGGAGCGCTGAGTGCTGCTTTCACAGATCGCTGATGCCCTCGGAGCCTCCTTCGAAGGCGGGGATCGGGACATCCGCGGCATGA
>JARROU010000075.1:0-5349 GCA_037383585.1 Campylobacterales bacterium
CGAATTTTGTCGTGACCCAGTAATAGCGGCCGTCTTTTGCCATGTTCTTGACGACGGCAAAGATGTTTTTGCCCTGCTTGAGGCGGTCCCACAACAGCTTGTAGATGACCGTGGGCATGTCCGGAAGGCTGATGATGTTATGCGAACGTCCCATCAGTTCGTTCGCCGTATAGCCTGAAATCTCGAAAAAGTAGTCGTTTCCGAATTCGATATTTCCCTGGGTATCGGTCCGGCTCATGATGTATTTGTGCTTGTCGAGCTTGATCTGTTCATCCATTGGGGTCGGTTTCAGCATTTTAACCATAATTTTTCTTTCCTCCTGTTTCACTGGTCATATGAATGGCGTTATTATACGAGTAGAATTTTCAGATAAGCCTGGGTTATTTGGATGTTTTTTGAGCAATTTGCTTGCTTTAAAGTTTGGCTTACCGAAAGTACTGTGTTTCCGAATGGTTCCATATACATACAATTGATATGCATAAATGGTACCAGACTTATTTCGGCACAACCCTGCTGCAGGAGAAGCGTGCCGCAGCGGAAATGGCGCGGCAGAGATGATTTGTTATAATGCAGTAAAAAGAGGAAGAATCATGAATATGTTTTTGGAAGAAGCCAAAGCTGCCAGCCGCATCCTGGCACAGATCAGCGGTGCGGAGAAAAACCGATTGCTCGGCGAGATGGCCTCTGCGTTGCGCAGTGCGACGATGGACATTATCGAAGCCAACGCGCTGGACATGAAAGCCGCCGAAGAGAACAATCTGAGCAGTGCGCTTAAAGATCGCCTGCTGCTGGATGAGACGCGCATTGACGCGATGGCGACGGCGATCGAAGAGATTGCCGCACTCAAAGATCCCGTCGGCCGCGTCCTTGACGGCTGGATGACGGATGCCGGCCTTAAAATCGAAAAGGTAAGCGTCCCCATCGGCGTCATCGGCATCATCTACGAATCGCGCCCGAACGTCACGTCGGATACGGCGGCGCTCTGTTTCAAAAGCAACAATGTCTGCGTGCTCAAAGGGGGCAAGGAAGCCGAGCATTCCAATGCCGCGGTTGCGAAAACCCTGCGCGCCGTCTTGAAACGCAATGATCTTCCCGAAGCCCTGATCTCCCTGCTGCCCGATGCCTCGCGTGAAGGCGTTGCAAAACTGATTAAAATGGACAAATACGTCGACCTGATCGTGCCGCGCGGCGGCGAAGGGCTGATCCGTTATGTCAGCGAAAATGCCACGGTGCCGGTCGTCAAGCATGACAAAGGACAGTGCCATACCTTTATCGACGCGGATGCAGACCTGGAGAAAGCGATCCGTATCGCCGTCAATGCCAAGGTCCAGCGCCCGGGCGTCTGCAATGCGATGGAGACCCTGCTCGTCGACAAAGCGATCGCCGAAGCGGCGCTGCCGAAACTCAAAGCGGCTTTCGACGCGGCGCATACGGAGCTAAAAGGGTGCAGTGAAACCCGTGCGATCATCGACGTCGCCGAAGCGACCGAAGAGGATTTCGATACGGAATACCTTGCCAATATCCTCAACATCCGCACCGTCGACGGCCTTGAAGGCGCGGTGGAACACATCGTGCGGTTCAGTTCGGGCCACTCCGAGGCGATCGTCACGGAAAACTACACGAAGGCCGAGCGGTTCTTGAATGCGATCGACGCGGCGGCGGTCTACGTCAACGCGTCAACACGCTTTACCGACGGCGGGGCGTTCGGCTTCGGCGCCGAGGTCGGCATCTCGACCAACAAACTGCATGCGCGCGGCCCGATGGGCATCGAAGGGCTGACAACGTACAAGTTCAAGATCTACGGCAACGGCCAGATCCGCTGATGCAGGTCCTCTCCGTCGATGGGGTCGATTTCGGTTATGCGCCGGACAAGCCGCTGTATCGTGACTTTTCCCTCTCCCTCCGAAAAGGGGAAATCAAAGCCATCGTCGGCCCGAGCGGGGCGGGGAAGAGTACGCTGTTCGAACTGATTCTGGGCAATCTGAAACCGCAGCGGGGGCGGCTCGAGGCGGCGCGTGCTTCCATGGTCTTCCAGGATCCCTACAGCTCCTTTCACCCCTCCTACAGCCTATTGAATCAGATTGAAGATGTCGCGGATACCGGCGGGATGCAGCGCTATCTTGACGACATGGGAATCGAGGAGGGGCTGCTGCACAAACTGCCCCATGAGCTTTCCGGCGGCCAGCTGCAGCGCATCTCCATCCTGCGCGCGCTGCTGATGAAGCCGCAGCTGCTGCTGCTCGATGAACCGACCTCCGCGCTGGACAATGTGATCCAGCTCGACGTCATGCAGCTGCTGCTGAAACATCTGGATGCGGTCGGGATGCTGCTGATCACCCACGAACTGGATCTGGCAAAGTGGTGCGCAGACGAGATCGTCGAGATCGGTTGAGCCGATGATCCTGTACATTCACGGCTTTGCCAGCTGCGGCGATTCGACGAAAACGCGTCTGCTCAAGGCCTATTTCGGGGAGGAGGAAGTGCTGGCCCCGGACGTGCCGGTTGAACCGGATGCGGCGATGTCGTTTTTGCGCCGATTGATCGGGACGGAAGCGGTGACGCTGATCGTCGGCTCTTCGCTGGGCGGTTTCTATGCGACCGCGCTCAGCGCCGAATACCGCATCGATGCGGTGCTGATCAATCCTTCCGTACACCCCTATCAGACCCTTGCACCCTGCGTCGGCACCAACACGTTCTGGTGCAGCGGCGAACCGTTTGAATGGGAAAGCGTCTATCTGCTGCAGCTGGCGCGCATGGCGGAGGCGATGCAGTTGCCCGAAGCGAATCTGCTGGTACTGCTTCAGACGGGCGATGAAGTCCTGGACTATGCGGTCGCCGAAGAAGTCTACCGCGGTTACGAAGTCGTCGTGGAAACGGGCGGGAACCACCGTTTTGAAAATCTGGGGGATTATCTCGTAAGGATCGCGCGGTTCTACCGAAGGGCGGAAGCGGCCAGCCAGTAGCCTCCCCCGGCCATCAGGACGGTGCCGATGCTGTTGAGCCCCATATTGGCCAGGGCCAGGGCTACATGGCCGCCTTGCAGCAGCATGACGGTTTCAATCGCAAAGGTGGAGTAGGTGGTCAGCGCCCCGAGGACGCCGGTCGAAAGCAGCGATTTCGCATGCACCGAGAAATAGGACGTGTACATGAAATAGGCGACGAGCACGCCCATGACGAAGCTGCCGATCAGGTTGACGCCCAGCGTGCCGACGGGGAGGGTGTGCGGGAAGTGGTGTGAAATGACACCGTTGAGCCAGGAGCGCGACACGGCGCCGATAAAGCCGCCGGTTCCGATGGCGAGGATCGTGGCAAGGGTCATGCGCTCTCCTGTTTCGCATAGCGGTCATAGGTCTCCTGCATCGTATCGTGCAGATTTTTCAGCCATGCTTTGTCGGTTTTGTCCGCCGTAAAACTGTCCAGGAAAACGGCCGTGATGGTGCCGGGCCTGGCGGTGAAGCGTTTGGTGCTGAAATAGCGGGACGTCTCGATCAGGACCACCGGCTGTACTTTCAGTTCAAGTTTGTCCGCGATCAGTTTTGCGCCGGGTTTGAACGGGCGCATCTTGCCGCTTTCCGAGCGGGTCCCTTCGGGAAAGATACAGATGGCCCGTCCCGCATCGACACGCTCCTTCGCGGCCTTGAGCAGCGCGACAAGCGCGCTTTTGCTTTCGCGTTCGAGCGGGATGTCCTTGGAGAGCCGGACCGCCAGGGAGAAAAAAGGAACTTCGAACAGCTCTTTTTTCGCCACCCATGCAAGGTCTTTTTTCGTGGAGCTTTCTATGACGCCGATGTCGAGTTCGCTTTGATGGTTGATGATAAACATCTGTGCTTCGGGATCGACCCGACCGACTTTACGGACATGGATGAAGATCAGCGACCGGATGAACCATGCGGCGATTTTGGAAGCATAGGGCCGGGGTACAAAGGGAAAGAGAATGATCTTGACCAGAAGCCCCGTAAAGATTACGATGGTGTTGAAGAGCCAGTCAATATGCGCAAGTATCTTCATCTTTGACCCATCCGATTTTATTGTTCAGGAGCCTGACCTTGGTATAGTCCTTGACATGCCCCTGCATTTCAAGCGTGTAGCGCGTCGGCGTGATTTCGAAAACGGTGGCATTGCGCATCGGCAGCAGATAGATCGGGGCGCCTTCTTTGATACAGACTTCCCTCAGGGGGATATTGAGCCATGCGGCATAGCCGCCCGCTGCGAGGGCGAACACCAGCAGGGTCCAGGAACGTCTCCAGAGTGCGAGCAGGAAAAAGAGCACGGCAGTTGTGCCGAAAATGATCGATTTTTGATAGTTGTGTCCGTGTTCGATCGGATTGATGTCGATGGTGGTGGAGACGAGGTCGTCATCGACTTCGATCGGGATACTGATGCGGTCAAAGCGCTGTGTGCGCAGATTGAAATACTGGAACTTCAGCGTTTCAACCGTGTCCGGCAGGACAGCGTAATAGGTCATCGTGGCACCGTGCGGATCGACGTTCAGCGATTCGAAATTCTGCTGGCGGGCCGAGGCGATGGTGAAATCCGCGAGATCGCTCCGGTTGGCGTCGGCCATGAAGACGATGATATTGTGGCGTTTGTCATATTCCGTCGTCTTGGCATGCGTTACGGTGAATCGTTCCGCGAGGATGCCGCAGAAGTTTTTCGGCGGGTTGAGGACGGTGACGTCGATCCGTTCGCCCGGGATCGTCTTGGAGATCTCGTCATAGTCGTAACTGATGGTGACGGAAGGCGTAATGTCCGGCAAAACGACACGGCTGCCCGTTGCCTTGAAGTAAAAGCGATCGAAATAGGCGTGCTCTTTGAATTCGCGCTCGGGCTCTTCGCTGAGGCGTTCGACTCCCGTTCCGCCGCTGAAGGTATATTGGAGGGCATCGAAACGCTCTGTTGTGACAATGGAACGCAGCGTGATCGAGAAAATTTCGCCTTTGAAGAGGCGTTCGGGTTTCTCGACCAGCGTCGTGTAGAGGTGGCGCGCTGCCGGCGTTTCGGCGGCAGCTTCTGCCGTGGCGTTCTCTTCTTCAGACTCCCAGAAAAACGAGGTCGATTCATCGTCATTCTGTTCGTGGGCGGCCTTGAGCGGCATTTCGGTTTCCGGCAGATCGAACTGCACGTCATCGGCATGGAGCGTGCCGAAAAGAGCGAGCAGGAATGCAAGCAGAATCGGACGCATTATGAAGCGAAGAAGCCTTCCAGCATCGCTTTTCCGTCATCGGATCCGAGGATGGACTCCATGGCGCGTTCGGGGTGCGGCATCAGACCGAAGACGTTTTTGGAGGCGTTGCAGACGCCTGCAATGGCATCGACGGAACCGTTCGGATTGCTGAGGTTGCCTTCGGC
>JARROU010000076.1:0-7806 GCA_037383585.1 Campylobacterales bacterium
ACGGCACCCGTGATCAGTTTCTCAAGACTGGTGAAGATGAGGCTGGAGGCCTGCCACGTCTCCTCGGCGGCATACTCCATTGATCCGAAAATGCCCAGATCCAGCGGGTGGGTGACGCCGGCGGAACTGATGCCCACCATCGGACGATAGACGGTTTCTCGGAACATGTTTTTCGTTTCCGTCATCTTCGGGGTCACCAGGATCTGCTGGACGAAGCCGTCGCGCTCGATCGTCATACGGACAGCCGTGTGGGAATCCTTGATGGTATCGGACATCTCGTTCCAGGTTCCGATCTTGTGGTCATTGATGGCGAGGACGCGGTCGTTTTTCTGCAGGCCCGCCGCGGCGGCCGGGGAGTCTTTGACGACGTCGCCGATGACGGGGGAGAGCACCTGGGGGCCGCCGAGCGCGATCAGGAAATAGAGCACGTAGGCCAGCACGAAGTTCGCGGCGGGGCCCGCCGTAAGGATCGCGATGCGCTGCAGCGGCGTTTTGCTGTTGTAGCTGTCCGCATCAGCGCTGATCTTCGTCGGATCCGTATCGTCCTGGCCTTTCATCCGCACATAACCGCCGAGCGGAATCGCGGCGATGCGCCATTCGGTATTAAAGGCGCGGAAGGAAGCCAGTTTCTTTCCGAAACCGATGCTGAAGACTTCGACGTAGACCCCCATCAAGCGGGCGCCGGCGAAGTGGCCGAGCTCATGGAAGAAAATCAGCGCCGAGAGGACGAGAAGAGAAACGAACCAGCTCATGACGCGCGGTGCCTCGCGTAGGTGCGCGCGAAGCCGATGACGTATTCGGCTCCGGAGTAGACGGTGAGCGCGACGGCGATCCACAGCAGGATGTCACCGCCGGGCCAGTGCATCAGCAAAAAGCCCACGGCAAACATCTGGGCAACGGTCTTCACTTTGCCCGGCCACGAAGCGGCGATGTCGATCCCTTCGGAGATGGAAACGGTACGCAGTCCGGTAATGAAAAGCTCGCGTACGATGATAAT
The DNA here is from genome assembly GCA_037383585.1 of Campylobacterales bacterium. Taxonomy (GTDB): domain Bacteria; phylum Campylobacterota; class Campylobacteria; order Campylobacterales; family Sulfurimonadaceae; genus Thiomicrolovo. The sequence goes on from JARROU010000076.1 coordinate 998, forward strand.
GTAGATGGCCCACGGCGAAGCGCCGTCGGTCATCATCAGCCCCAGGAACGCGGCGAGAATCAGCATCTTGTCGGCCAGCGGATCAAGGATCTTGCCCGTCATCGTGATCTGGTCGAGTTCCCGGGCGATGTAGCCGTCGAAAAAGTCGGTCGCGCTGGCGAGGACGAACAGCAGCGCGGCGGCGTAGTAGTTCCAGCTGATGTCGATGCCCTGTGCGGTAAAGAACTGCGGGTTCAGGATGATCCAGAACATCAGCGGGGCGATGATGATGCGCGACAGCGCAAGCGAATTGGGCAGATTAAACATTATTTAAACGTCGTGCCCCCGTCGACGACGAGGGTTTGCCCTGTGATCCAGCCTGCTTCCTCGGTACAGAGGAAATAGACGGCGCCGGCGATGTCCTCGGGCTGCCCCATGCGGTTGAGCGCGGAGCGCTTGACGGTCTCGGCTTTGACCTCTTCGTAGTTGGTGAAGGCTTTGAGCGCATCGGTGTCGATCGGACCGCCGGAGACGGCGTTGACGCGGATGTTCATCTCGCCGAGCTCCACGGCGGCGTAACGGCTCATCGCCTCGACGGCGGCTTTGTTCGTCCCGTGGCCGGCGTAGTTCTCGATGTAGACGAGGTTGCCGGTGCTCGACATGGTCACGACGGAACCGCCGCCGACTTTTTCCATGCGCTTGGCCGCTTCCTGCGTGCCCATGACGAAGGCGTTGACCGTCGCCGTGTAGATGTTGTTGAGGCCGCGGGGTTTGAGGCGCATGAACTTGCCGTAGCCGCCGACGACCGGGCGGCCGTAGATCATGGCGTTGGAGACGAAAAAGTCGACGCGGTCGAAATCCTCGTCGATCGCGGCGAACAGCGGTTTGAATTCGTCGGGCTCAAGGATGTTCAGTGGGTACGCACGGGCTTTGATGCCGTACGCTTTTTCCCAGGCGACGGCCAGTTCGTTTGCGACCGCCTCGTTGCTGTTGTAGGTGAAAGCGATATTGACACCGCTGGCGGCGAACTTCTCTGCGATGGCTTTGCCGATCCCTTTTGTCGCCCCGGTGATGACGAGTGTTTTCCCTTTCATTTCAGACATTTAGTTTGCTCCTACGATGGTATAGTTTTTCATGACTTCTTCGATCTGTTTCATGTTCTCTTTCGACGGCGGTACCAGCGGAAGGCGGTACTCGAGGGTGTCGATCAGCCCGGCAATGTACATCGCGGCTTTGATCGGAATCGGGTTGGATTCGCAGAACAGGACTTTGTTGATCGGGTGCAGCTGTTCGTTGAGGGCGCGCGACGTTGCGAAATCGCCTTCGAGCGCACTCTTTACGAGGCGGCTTTTCAGATCCGGAAGCAGGTTTGCGGTCACCGACGTGATCCCGGCACCGCCGGCGGCGAGGATGGGGTAGTCGATGGCATCGTCCCCGCTGAGCACGGCGAGTTCCGGTCGGCGCGAGAGCAGTTCCACGGTGCGTTCCAGGCTGCCCGTCGCTTCTTTGATCCCGTAGATGTTCGGCACGTCGTCGAAGAGGCGGACGACGGTGTCGGCTGCGATGTCCACGCCGGTAAGCGCTGCATCGAAATCGTCGTCGAAGAGGCGGACGACGGTGTCGGCTGCGATGTCCACGCCGGTACGGCCCGGCACGTTGTAGAGCATGAACGGCAGTTCGCTGACCGCCTCGGCGATCGCCTTATAGTGCTGGTAGAGCCCCTCCTGCGAAGGTTTGTTGTAGTAGGGGCTGACGGAGAAGATCGCGTCGACCCCGCATTTTTGCGCATGCTTGGCGATCTCGATCGCTTCGGCCGTTGCGTTGCTTCCCGCCCCGGCGAGGACTTTGGTCGTGGTTCCCTTGCACACTTCGACGGCGATTTCGATGCAGCGCTTGTCCTCTTCGTGGGTCAGCGTCGCACTTTCGCCCGTCGTCCCGACGGGACAGACGGCATTGATGCCGTTGTCGATCTGGCGCTGGATCAATTTGGCGTAACACGCTTCGTCGAGTTTTCCGTTTTTTAAAGGAGTGATGAGCGCGGTCGTCGCGCCGGTGACTCTGTTCATTGGTCTGCCTTTCTCAAAATGATGGTGGTGGAGTGTCGGTCGTTGAAATAGGTCTGCGCGGTCTCGCGGATTTTTTCGGCCGTCAGTGCCGCGATGTTCTCTTCATAGGTTTCCAGCGGTTTCAGGTCGCCGCGCGCGAGGTAGCCGCCGAACAGGCCGGCAACGGAACTCGCACTCTCCAGTGAGAAGATGAAATCGGCACGGGTATTGATCTTGACCTTCGCCAGCTCCTCGTTCGTGACGGGCGTTTCTTTGAGCCGGTCGATCTGCTTGTGGAGCTCTTCTTCGACCGTTTCAGCCTTGACCCCCGGATTGCACGCGGCCATAAAGATAAAGACACCCGGATCGATGTTTTCCATATTGTAGGCGTAGATCTGGTTGACCAGTCTTTTCTTGTCGACCAGTTCGCTGTAGAGGCGGCTGCTTTTGCCGGAGCTCAGCATCTCCGAAATGGCCGAAAGCGCCGGCTGGTCGGGATGGCGGAAGTCCGGGATGCGGTAGACGATGGCGAGCATCTCCACTTCGCTCTCCTTGTCGATGTAGATGCGCTTCGCACCGTCCTGTTCCGGCTCGACGGCCAAAACTTCGGGGATATCTCGGCGGTTCTTGACCGGTCCGAAGTGTTTCGCCGCCAGCGCAAAAACGCTTTTGGGGTCGATATCGCCCGTCACCACCAAAATGGCGTTCTGCGGCTGATAGTAGGTCGCGTGGAAGTTGCGGATGTCGTCGATCGTCCACGTCTGGATGTCGTTCATGAAGCCGATCGGCGTCCAGTGGTAGGGGTGGTAGACGTACGCGTTGTTGAACAGGCGGAAATAGAGGTAGCCCAGCGGGTTGTTGTCGGTCCGCCAGCGGCGTTCTTCTGCAACGACGTCGCGTTCGGGCTGGAACTCCTCGTCTTTGAGGTTGAGGTTGGCCATGAGCTCCGCAAACAGCGAGATTGATTTCTCGGCATTCGCGGCCGAGCTCTTGATGAAGTAGTGGGTATAGTCGAAGCCCGTCGATGCGTTGTTGACGCCGCCGACGCTTTTGACCTCTTCGTCAAACTGGCCGGCTTCAAGGTGCTTCGTCGATTTGAAGTTCATGTGCTCGAGCATGTGGGCGATGCCGGTTTTCCCCATCACTTCGTTGCGGCTGCCCACTTTGTAGAAGACATCGGTGGAGATGACGTTGGTCCCGTTGCGCATCGGGATGACGACGACCTCCATCCCGTTGTCGAGCGTCTGTGTTTCATAAGGCGGCAGTGAGTTGGCCATAAGCGTTCCTAGCATGAAAAATAGTGCGATAAGCGTTTTGATCATCGTCGATCGGCTCCGATTGCTTCGGTGATGTTACCGTAACCGTCGCGTTTGAGCCGTTCGACCAGTCCCCGGTTGATATCGCCGATCAGGTCGGGGCCTTTGAAAATAAGCGCCGAGTAGATCTGCACGAGCGAAGCCCCGGCCCGGATGCGGCGGTAGGCTTCCTCGGCGCTGTCGATCCCTCCGACGGAGATGAGCACGGTTTTACCGTAGAGCTCCTTGGCGACGGCTTCGAAGATCTCGAAACTTTTCTCTTTTAAGACTTTGCCCGAGAGCCCCCCGATGGATGCGGGGTTGCTGACCAAAGAATAGTCCACGGTCGTATTGGTCGCGATGATGCCGTCCGCGCCTTTTTCGACGGCGAGGGAAGTGAGGGCCACGGCCTGTTCAGGGGTCATGTCCGGCGCGATCTTGAGCAGGATCGGTTTGTCAGTGATCGCCTTGGCTTCGGCAAAAAGCTCGCTGATGAACGCTTCGTTCTGGAGGTCGCGCAGTCCCGGGGTGTTGGGAGAAGAGATGTTGATGACCAGATAGTCCCCCAGTTCGTGCAGGCCGCGGATCAGCTGCGTGTAGTCGCTGATCGCGTCGCGCTCTTCGGTCGTTTTGTTCTTGCCGATGTTGACGCCGATCGGGGTCGTGAACGGGTAGCGGGCGCTGAGGCGCTGCTGGACTTTGTACATCCCGTCGTTGTTGAAGCCCATGGCGTTCTGGATGGTCTCCTCTGCAACATGGCGGAACATGCGCGGTTTCGGATTGCCCGGCTGCGGTTTCGGCGTGACGGTGCCGATTTCGGTAAACCCGAACCCCAGCGCCTGGATGCCCCGGATCATCGTCGCGTTCTTGTCAAAGCCGGCGCCGAGCCCGACGGGGTTGAGGAAGGTACGGCCGAACAGCTCCTGGTTCAGGATCGGATCGGCGACGAAATGCTTTTCCAGCCAGCCGTTAAAGGCGGAAGGGCAGACGTTGGCCGCGCGCAAAAGGGTTGCGACGACATGGTGCGCCGTCTCGGGCTGGAGTTTGAACAGCCAGGGTTTGAGGGTTTCGTAAGCGATCATCACGTACCTGTTTTTGGAAGCGATTATACTTAAGATACGTTAAATATTGGTTTACGGGCAGCGGTTCTGTCCCGATATCTATTTGGTTTGTTTATCACAGTAAAAACATTTCGGCAAGAAACAGGAAGATGAAGAAGCCGAAAATGTCGGTGGTCGTGGTCAGAAAAATCGACGAGGCAATGGCGGGATCGATGCCGAGTTTTCTCAGTCCGAGGGGGATGAGCGTCCCCGCGGTTCCGGCGACGAAAAGGTTGAGAAAGAGCGCGGCGGCGACGATCAGGCTGAGGATTCCGTTTCCGAACCAGGCAAAGACGACGAACGCGGCGATGAATGCGATGGAGAGGCCGTTGGCCACAACGATCAGCGCTTCGCGCTTCAGTGCGGCGGATACGGTGGAATATTCGATCTCGCCCAGTGCGATCTTGCGGATGGTGACGGTCAGCGCCTGCATGCCGGCATTGCCGCCGAGCGCCGCGATGACGGGCAGCAGCGCCGCGAGCGCGATATAGGAGGCGATGGTTTCGTCGAACTGGTCGATGACGGCGGAGGCGGCGAGGATGGCGACCAGGTTGAACAGAAGCCAGATCAGGCGCTGGCTTGCCGCACGTCCGATCGAACCTTCTTCCGCTTCGTCATCCACGCCGGCGAGGCCGTAGACCTGGTCCGTCTCGATCGCCCGGATCATGTCGTAAATGTCGTCATAAACGATCCGTCCGATCAGTTTGCCGTGTTTGTTGACGACGGCAATGATATTGAGGTCATATTCTTCAAAGAGGCGCACGACGTCCGCGATCGGTGAGACCGGACGGATGGAGAGGGGGGTCTTGTAGCCTTTGCGCTGCAGCACTTCTGCGATACGCGCATCATCGTCAAAGAGGATCAGGTCGGTGAAATGGACCGAACCGATGAGGCGCTCGTCGTGATCGGTCACAAAGAGTTTGATGATCGGAGCGGCCGGTTCTTTCTGGCGGAACAACCGGATAAGGTTCTTGACGTCTTTGACCGTGTTATCGGGATGGGCGGCGAGAAATTCGTGTTCCATGTACGCCCCTGCCTGGTCATCCGCGTATTTCGACAGGCTCAGGACTTCATGGCGTTCCTGCGCGTTCATCAAGGAGAGCACCCGTTTGGAGAGCCGGGGGTCGGCACTGCCGACATGCTGCAGCAGATCGGTCGCCTCGTCACTTTCGATCGCCTCGGCGGCACGGGCAAGACGGTGCGGAGTGAGACGTCCTACGGCGCATGCAAAGGCATCCTTGGGCAGCTCCAGCAGCACTTCGCCCAGGTGCTGGTGGTTCAGCCGGCTCAGGTTGGAAAAAAAGAGCCCGATGTCATAGCCGAGCAGTTTGACAAGTATTTTGGCCGTTTCGGTCGGGTTGAACCGTTCGGCTTTCTCGGCAATGGCATGAAAATGGTCGACATGCTTCTGGATGGAGGGCTTCATAGTTGTATCGTAACACTCTAGGCTGAAACTTAGGGTATGAAATGGGGAGAGGGCGCTTGGCAGCGCATCCGGCCTTATGCTGAATTCAAGATCATTTCTAAAGTTCGATATAATTCATATAAAACAGAATCAGTGAATGGATATGAGGAGCTTTTGTAAATGATAAAACGTGATCTGCTTGAAAAGATCTCGTCGGCGAAACAGATGCAAAAAAACAATCTGCAAAAGGCATTGCTGCTGGCAAAGGGCATTACGGGGGAAGAGGATCCCGTCACGGTTGATTATAAAGCGTGTGCTTTTGAAAAACTGCTCCATGAAAACGAAGCGGTGCTGAAGAAGATTGTCGGGAATGGCTTTTTTTCGGAAATCGAAGCGCTGCACCGGCAGTGGCACCATGACTACTGCAAGATCTATGATCTGTATTATCATCATGAAAGGGGATTCATTTCAAAATGGCTCGGCGGAAACCCGGGCCCGACACAACGTGAGCTCGAACTCGCCGGTGTCTACAGTGCCTACCTGAAAGAAGCGACCTGGAAAATCGTCCACCTGCTGGAGCTGGTGGAGAGCCGCATTGAAAATATGAAAGAAGAGGCCTTTTGAGCTTCACGGCGCTGCGTGCGCCTTATCCGAACAGCTTTTTCATGGCGGTGAAGAAGATCTTGAAGAGGCCTTTGTTGCCCACAAGGGAGTCTACAAATTCGTCATAGCTCATGTCCTTTTCTTCGAGCAGCCCTTTGAGGTACTTTTCCGAAGCTTCCATTCCCTGCTCTTTTTCGATCTCAAGCAGTTTTTTGTAGATCGGTTCGATGGCTTGCACGGCTTTTTCCGGCGCGGCTTTGCGGTAAGCGGTATAGCTGACGATGTCGTTGGTCAATCGGTCCAGTTTCGGTTCAAAATCGGTGACCACCCAGTAATAGCGCCCGTCTTTGGCCATGTTCTTGACGATGGCCATGATGTTTTT
>JARROU010000077.1:0-5266 GCA_037383585.1 Campylobacterales bacterium
ATCGTGGCCTCGTCGACCGCCTTGCCCAGCGTCAGGTTCATCCGGATGGTGTCGTTGAAAAAGAGCGAATCCTGAAGCATCAAAGCAACGTTTTCGCGCACGACCGGCAGGCCGATTTTTTCGATCGGGACGCCGCCGTAGGCGATCGTGCCGCTGTCGGGCGGATAAAAGCCGACGAGCAGCTGGGCGATGCTCGTTTTTCCCGAACCGCTGGGGCCGATCACCGCGATCTTCTGCCCGGGTTTGGCCTGCAGCGAGACCCCCTGCAAAACGGGTTTGCCGCCAGCAAAAGAAAACGAAACGTTTTTGAGTTCCACGCCGGCCGTTACGGCATCTTTAAAAGGATTTTGCTCATGCGGGTAGTTCGGTTCATGCGCCATCTTCATACAGAGGTTGAGACGCTCCATGGAGGGCTTGACCGACTGCGAAGAGACGACCAGCCCCATCAGCTGCTGCATCGGAGCGTTCATCGAAGAGAGGTAGAAAAGAAAGCCGAGCATCATGCCGATGCTCAGGTCGGTGTAGGCGACCGCGGCGATCCCCAGCGCCTTGAAGAGGTCGATCACGGTATGGGTCAGCAGTTGCGAGGAGGACTGTGCGACCGACGAGCGGTAACCGTAATCGATGGAAGCCTCCCGGATGGTCTTCACCCTTTTTTTCAAAAGATCGAAAATCGTATCTTCTTGGTTGCTTGCCCGCACCTGCATAAACAGCTCCAGCACCTCGCTCATCATGTCCTGGTAGACCTCGTACGCCTCAAACTGCCGGCGCAGCAGCGCGCCCGCTTTGCGGCCGATGATCCGGGAAATACCGAAAAATACGGGATTGACGAGTATGACCAGCAGCGCCAGGGGCCAGCTGATGTAGAACATGACGCCGAGGATGCCCAGAAACGTGAGCCCCGCAGACAGCGCCGTCGTCGCCACCTGCCCCATAAAGGCGCTGACGTTCTCGACGTCGTGAATGGACTTGGAGACGGGGGCGCCGGATTTGAGCACTTCGTATTCCGATACCGCAAGCCGTTCGAGATGATGCAGCAGCTGCGTACGCAGGGTATAGGCGCTCTTTTGGACAATCTGCAGCGCGTAAAACGTCTTCGCGTTGTTGAGTACGAATACGGCAACCCGCAGAAAAAGCACGGCCAGCAGCGTCCCCGAAATGATGATCCACGGTTCGGTGGCGCCAAGCAGGGTGCCAAACGCGTCTGTCAGCTTCCCCGGATGCTGCAGCAGGATCTCGTCGATCAGCAGCGGAATCAGAATGGGAATCGGCAGGAACAGCAGCGTCGCCAAGGTGCCGTACGTATTGGAATACCAGAATGCTCTGCGCTGCGTCAGCAGAGACTGCCACAGGGATCTGAAAGTGATTTTTTTATTCAAACTGCTACTTTTTATGATTTATCAATTAATAATTCGATGTTATTATTATCTCACAACCCTCCCTTTAGCGTCGCTGAACCCCCCTTGCGATATAATCGCGAAAATTTTCATGCAGGAAGCACTCCTGCCAACACAAGGACGCAACGTTTGAGAAGCCACTACTGTACCGATTTAAATGAAAACAACGTCGGCGAGCGCGTCGAACTTGCCGGATGGGCAAACAGTTACCGTGACCACGGCGGCATCATCTTTATCGACCTGCGGGACAAAAGCGGTCTGATCCAGCTGGTCTGCGACCCGGCGGACAACGCCGAGGCGCACAAGATCGCCAACGAGGTCCGTGACGAATACGTGCTGATCGCCAAAGGAACCATCCGCCTTCGCGGCGAGGGCCTGACCAATCCGCGCCTCAAAACCGGGGCGATCGAGGTCGTCGTTGATGAACTCGTCATCGAGAACCGTTCCGCACCGATGCCGTTTGTCATCGGCGATGAAAACGTCGGCGAAGAGACGAAGCTCAAATACCGCTACCTCGACCTGCGTTCCACCTCGTCTTTCGAAACCTTCAAGCTCCGCTCCAAAGCCGCGATCGCGGCGCGCAACGTCCTGGACGAACTGGGCTTCCTGGAAGTGGAAACACCGATCCTGACCAAGTCCACCCCGGAAGGCGCACGCGACTACCTGGTACCGAGCCGGGTGCACGAGGGCGAATTCTATGCCCTGCCCCAGTCTCCGCAGCTGTTCAAGCAGCTGCTGATGGTCGGCGGCTTCGACCGCTATTTCCAGATCGCGAAGTGTTTCCGCGACGAAGATCTCCGCGCCGACCGCCAGCCGGAATTTACGCAGATCGATGTCGAGATGAGCTTCTGCGACCAGGAAGAGGTCATCGCCGTGTGCGAGAAACTGATCTTGGGAATGTTCAAGGCCGCCGGTCATGACGTGGAGGGTCCGTTCCCGCGCATGTCCCACAAAGATGCGATGGAAAAATACGGCTCCGACAAGCCGGACATGCGTTACGGCCTCGAGATGGTCGACGTCATCGACATCTTCGAGCGCTGCGACAACGAGATCTTCACCGCCATCGCACAGAACCCGAAACTCAACCGCATCAAGGCGCTGCGCGTTCCGGGCGCGGACCTTGTCTTCTCCAAGCGCGAAATGAAAGGCTTCGAAGATTACGTCCGCAAATTCGGTGCCAAGGGTCTGGGCTACTTCCAGATGAAAGAAGACGGACTCAAGGGACCGCTGACGAAATTCTTCAAAGAAGAGGATCTGCAGGCGATCATCGACCGTACCGAGCTCGAAGTGGGCGACGTCGTCTTCTTCGGCGCCGGCGACAAGCACACGGTTTGGGATTATATGGGACGCTTCCGCATCTTCATCGCCGAGCACGAGAAGATGAACCTGATCGACAAAGACCGTTTTGAGTTCCTCTGGGTCGTCGACTTCCCGATGTTCGAGATCGAGGACGGTCGCGTCAAAGCGCTGCACCATCCGTTCACGATGCCAAAAGACCTCAACCACGAGCACGTCGACGACATCGAATCCATCGCCTTCGACATCGTTCTCAACGGCGTCGAACTCGGCGGCGGCTCCATCCGTATCCACAAATCGGATATCCAGGAGGAGGTCTTCAAGCTGCTCGGTATCGGCGAAGAACAGGCACAATCCGAGTTCGGCTTCCTGCTCGATGCTCTCAAGTTCGGGGCGCCGCCGCACGGCGGGTTCGCGATCGGCTTCGACCGCCTGATCATGCTGCTGTCGAAAAAAGAGAGCATCCGCGACGTCATCGCGTTCCCGAAAACACAAAAAGCCTCCTGTCTGCTGACGCAGGCACCGAGCCCCGTCGACAATACGCAGCTGCGTGAGCTTCACATCCGTACCCGCGAGTCCAAAAGCCAGTCATGAGTTCCAAACAGCTCTTTCTCATGATCGGCGCGCCGGGGTCGGGCAAAACGACCGATGCCGAGGTGATCGCTTCTCATAACGACAATATCACCCATTACTCCGCCGGCGACATGTTCCGTGCCGAAGTCGCGACGGGCAGCGAACGCGGAAAACTGATCGAGTCCATCATCAACCGGGGCGAAATCGTCCCCATCGACATTGCGATCGAGACCATCGTAGGTGCGATCAAGAAGGCGCCGACCAAGGCGGTCGTCATCGACGGCTATCCGCGCTCCGTCGAGCAGATGAATGCCCTGGACGCCTTCTTGGAGAGCGAAGATGAGGTCACACTTGTCAGCGTGATCGAAGTTGTCGTCAGTGAAAGCGTTGCCAGAGAGCGCGTCCTCGGGCGTGCACGGGGTGCCGACGATGACGAAGCGGTCTTCAACCGCCGCATGAAGGTCTACGTTGAACCGCTCAGCGACATCCAGGCGTTTTATACGCAAAAGGGACTGCTCAAGAAAATCGACGGCGAACGCGAACTGGCCGACGTCGTCCGTGAGATGCAGGCCTATATAGAAAACTATATCGAAGGAAAAGCATGAAAATCATTCTACTCGGCGCTCCGGGCGCAGGCAAAGGAACGCAGGCGCAGTTTCTGACCAAAGCATTCGACATTCCGCAGATCTCCACGGGTGACATGCTGCGTGCCGCGATCAAAGCGGGTACGGAACTGGGCAAACTGGCCAAATCCTTCATGGACGAAGGCAAACTCGTCACCGACGAGATCATTATCGGGCTCGTCAAAGAGCGCATCGCAGAGGATGACTGCAAGAACGGTTTCCTGCTCGACGGCTTCCCGCGCACGATCGCGCAGGCCGACGCGCTCAAAGAAGCCGGCGTCGCCATTGATGCCGTCGTCGAGATCGACGTTCCGGACGAAGAGATCGTCAGCCGCATGTCCGGCCGCCGCGCCCACCTGGCTTCGGGCCGTACCTACCACCTTGTCTATAACCCGCCGAAAGTCGAAGGAAAAGACGACATCACCGGCGAGGAGCTTGTGCAGCGTGATGACGACAAAGAGGAAGTCGTCCTTGACCGTCTGCGCGTCTACCACGAGCAGACCGCGCCGCTGATCGGCTACTACAGCGCCGAAGCGGAAACGAACCCGGCGATCAAATACATCCGCATCGACGGAACCCAGCCGATCGACACGGTGCAAAGCACCATTCTTTCCGAACTGAAATGATTTTCCGGGGCTTCCGGCCCCGCCCTCTCCCATAGAGTCGCTATAATATGCGACATGAACACACCGCATTTTTACGCTGTCATTATCGGGACGGAAATCCTCAACGGCCGACGGACCGACAAGCATTTCGATTTTCTGAAATCCGCGCTGTCGCATTATGGCCACGCTCTTTTCGCCTCGCTCGTCATAAAAGACGATGCCGCATTGATCGAGGCGACCTACCGGATGATCCAAGCGGATCCGGACGCCGTCCTGTTCAGCTTCGGCGGCATCGGTTCGACTCCGGACGACCTGACGCGCCCGATCGCCGCAAAGGTCTTTACGGACCGGCCGCTGCAGCGGCATCCGACGTTCGAACGCGACATCATCGAACGCTTCGGTGACGAGGCCTACCCGCACCGGATCCATATGGCGGAACTGCCCGAAGGCGCTTCCCTGCTCAAAAACCCGGTCAACAACATGTCCGGCTTTTCGCTTCAGTCGCGTTACTTTTTCGTTCCGGGCTTTCCGCAGATGGCCCACCCGATGATTGAAGATGCCCTGCGCACCTCTTTCTCCGATCCGCGTACGCTGCACCGTAAAACGCTGATCGCGGATACGAGTGAAAACACCCTTATCGACGTTATGAAGCGGGTTCCCGACACCGTCGAACTCTCGTCGCTTCCCATCATCAAACAGAACGTTCCCAGTGTTGAGATCTCCGTTGCCGGCACGGAGAGCACGGAGGTCGATGCCTCCTTTTCTCTTTTTG
>JARROU010000078.1:0-5263 GCA_037383585.1 Campylobacterales bacterium
CCTTGTTGATCTTTTCGTAAAGGTCGAGGATCTCGGCTTTTTTCTCGAAGTAGCTGTTCTTGTTCGCGATCAGGTGCGTGGTGGACTCCATGATCTCCTCGACGACCTCGAGGCCGTTTTGCTTCATGGTCGTCCCGGTCTCGACGATGTCGACGATCATGTCCGCCAGCCCGACGAGCGGCGCCAGCTCGATGGAGCCGTACAGCTTGATGACGTCGGCGGCGACGGCGCGCTCGGCGAAGTAGCGCTTGGTGATGTTGACCATCTTCGTCGCGACCTTGATCTCGGGTTTGCTCAGGTCGAGTTTCTCGCCTTTTTTCATGCCGATGGCGACTTTGCAGTAGCCGCGTCCGAGGTCGAGCAGACGGATCACGTCGAGCCCCTGCTCTTCAAGCGTATCGAGCCCGACGACGCCAATGTCGGCCGCCTGATGATAGACGTAGGTCGCCACATCCTGGTTGCGCACCAGCAGAAAGCGGAAGTTCGGCGTATCGAGGATCAGTTTGCGGTCATCAAAGGCGAACTTCTCTCCGAAAATCGTCTCGAATATCTCAAGGGTCTCTTTGGCGATCCTGCCTTTTGGCAGCGCGACGGTCAACATAATCCAGCCTTTTGAATGATCTTTTTCATGCCCGAAAACAGCAGCAGCGGTTCATGCGACGGCTGCGTAAAAAGCGGCATCAGGTCCGATGCGTCCCCGCCGGTAAGATATACCGGCATTCCGTAGGCGCGCACCTCTTTTGCCAAAAGGCCCAGGGCGCCATAGCTGATCGCATCTTTCGTATTTTTCGGCATTTTATCCAATTGCATATCAAAATTGAATGAGTTCTCCAGCCGCGGGGAGATCTCGCGGTAGGTCTTTTGCAGCGCCGAAAGCCCCGGATAGATGAACCCGCCCTCGAACCGCCCCGCTCTCACGAGGTCGACCGTGATCGCGCTCCCGGCATCGACAATCACGCCGTCTTCGATCGCTTCGCAGGCCATGACGCGGTCGATCCCCATCGTGGCGTAGTAGTTCTCCCAATCCACGAACCGGCGCAGATCCACCCAGTGTTCCAGCGCATCGAGCTTGGGCTGGACCGCGGCATTGACATTGATGTAAAAGACGCGTTCTTTGACCGAAACAGGGTCAAACGCCGCGGCACCCTCTTTGTAATCGCGGCCGCGTTCATCGTCGTAAAAGTGGTAGGAGGTATTGCCGATGTCACACAGCAGCATTAAATGATCTTCCACCCCTGTTTTTTGAACGCGGCTTCGGCCTTGGAGCACAGCGGCGCGTCGAGCATCAGGATACGGTGCTTGAACGCATGATCGGCAAAGAGTTCCAGTTTGCGCAGGATCGTTTCGAACTTCTCCACGTCTTTCATCAGCACCCGGCTTTTCTGGGCCACGACGAAGATCGCCGTATAGTAGCCCTGCCGGTCCGTCGCAACGAACATCCGGATGCGGTTTCGGATCCCCAGCGCTTTGGGCTCGACCTCGCTGAGGTTTTTGTAAATCAGTCCGCCGGCGTTGAGTCGGTCGATGATGGGTTTTAGCATGGTTCGGGTCTCTTCATACTGGAGCATTTTCATGGCGCAATTATAGCCTACTCAGTAGCCGGTCGTGCCATCTTCGAAGCAGAAGCAGCGCCGCGACCGCGCCCAAAAGGGCATATCCCATATCCGACTGCGTATCCCAGACGTACCCCTGCGTCCCCAGGAACGAATCGGCCGCCTCTTCGCTGATGAGGGCGACCCACCACTCGACCAGTTCGTAAAACGCGCTCAGCCCCAGACAGAAACTGACAATGAAAAAGTTGCGCCACCCCTCCCCGCGGATCACATCCAGCCGCATCACGATCTCGCGGGCGATCAGCGCAGGGACGAACCCCTGCGCGAAATGGCCCACTTTGTCGTATTCGTTACGCGTACTGCCTAACAGGCCGTCGAAATACGGCACTTCCGCATAGGTGTAATGGCCGCCGATCATCAGAATCACGCTGTGAACGAGAATGAGCCAGTACAGCAGCGGTGTCAGGGGAAAACGGCGGTAGGTCACGGCCAAAACAAGCACGCCGATCACGGCCGGCGCGACTTCCAGCGCCCACGTCAGCCGGTCCTTGGGCCCGATGCCCGACCAGACCAGCACGGCCGAGAACACGCCGATCCAGAGCGCAACGGCGGTGCGGCGCATTCTACCGGCCGTAATAGGAGATCAGCGACGCTTTTTCGATCGCGTGGGCATTGAGCATGTAGCCCACGAGCGCAGGCATCGCCGATGCATCCAGATCGAGGGCCTCGACGTCAAGGGCGTAGACGGTGAAGACGTAGCGGTGCGCGCGGTCGCCGGCCGGCGGGCAGGCCCCGCCGAACCCGCCTTTGCCGTAGCTGGTCAGGCTCTGAACCGCGCCTTTTGGCATCAATGCTTTTGCCGCATTCCCGGCATCGGAAGGCAGCGAAGTCACCGTCGCAGGCAGGTTGAAGACCACCCAGTGCCACCAGCCGCTGCCCGTCGGCGCATCCGGATCGTACACCGTCAGGGCAAAACTCTTCGTTCCTTTCGGCGCGTCTTTCCACGAAAGCGCCGGTGAGATGTTTTTCCCGGTACAGCCGAAGCCGTTAAACACCTCTTTCATCGAAAGCTGCCCCTCGAGGTCGTTGCTCTCGAGCGTGAAACTGCCGGCCTGCAGCAGTGCCGCGGCCGTCACAAGCATTACCAGTACCTTTTTCATGTCGCATCTCCTTGACGGTTGGAATCCGTCCATTATACAACACAAAAAGCCTTTATTTCACGGGAGGCGGTGCCGGGAACGTCGCGTAGGGCGGCGTCGGTTCTTTGCCCGGCGGCACGTAAGCCGGTATTTCCGTGTTGTCGGGCCCCAGATGGCGCACATAGCGGTACAGCGCCCGCATGTCATCTTCGTGCATCTGGTTCACATTGAACCACGGCATGGGCGGCCGCGTTTTCATCGTTTTCGCGAACGCGACCCATTCGTCCTCCGTGAACTGCAAGATCCGTTTGCGCAGGTTCGTCGGATACGTCGTGCCCCACGGACCGCGCCAGCCGAAGGCGCTCCCCGTCAGCCAGAGCTTTTCGGGGGTTTTGCCTTCGGAGAGCAGGTAATTCGGCGTGTGACAGTCATTGCACCCCATCATGACGGCAACGTATTTTCCGCGTTCTACCTCCGATGTTTCCTCGGAACAGACCCCCGTTGCAGCCCCCGAAAGCAGCAGCACCGTCATGCCCAAAAGGCCGGACACTCTCTTATTTCCACACTTCATAGCGGCTCCCTTTAACGCAAGGTGATTCCCCCATTGTATTCCCGCCGCTCTTAAGGCCCCGCCTTTAATAAGTATTACTCTGATTTATTTATAGAGGCCCGCCTGTACGGGGAACCGAAGCCGCCGGACACTACAGGGCCTCGGGGAGCGTCAGGGTGAAGCAGGCGCCCTCGTGCGTGTTTGCGACATCGATCCTGCCGCTCAGGCTCTTCTCGACGATCTGTGAAACGATGTAGAGTCCCAGTCCCGTACCGTTGTGTTCGCCTTTGGTCGTAAAGTACGGCTCGAAAATACGATCGATGATCGCGCCGTCGATGCCCCCGGCATTGTCGCAGACCTCGAACACGATCGATTTCCCCTCCCGCCGGCAGCTGAAATCGACCCGGCGTCCCGCTTCGCGGTGGCCCGGCATCGCCTCGACGGCGTTGTTGATCAGGTTCACGATCACCTGCTTGAGCTCGTTGCGCCGGCTGACGATCGTACACGTATCCGCAACGGATACGTTCAGGGTCACACGGTGGCGTTTCATCAGTCCGGCGAGCAGCAGGCCGATCTCTTCGATAAACGATGCGATTTCAAAGGCTTCGGGCTGGTTATCCGGTTTGAAGAAATTGCGGAAATCATCAATGGTTTCCGAAAGATACTGGATGCTGGCATTGGCTTTGGTATACAGCGACTCCAGCGTTTCGGTATCCAGGGAGCCGAGCGAGCCTTTGATGTAGAGCTCCTGCAGCGTCAACGCCACGATGTTGAGCGGCTGCCGCCACTGGTGCGCGATCATTTCGATGATCTCGCCCATCGTCGCCTGGCGGGCCTGGCGCAGCATGATCTCCTTGGAGGTTTTCTCCGCTTCGTACGCCGCCTCCAGGTCGCTCGTCATCTCGTGGATAAAGTGGCTGAGCACCCGGGCATACGTCGTTTCGGCCGTGTCGCGCCGGCGCTGGCGCTTCTGTTCGAGCCGCGGCTGCCCGCCTTCGGAAAGCAGCAGTGCCGTCATCGACTGGTTGAAGAGGCGGTTGTTTTGACTGAGGGCATCGTGAAAGAACTCGCCGTAGGTGAATGCGCCCGCCGTCGGGGCGATGTGCTGCATCTGCAGCGTCTCCGATTCGATCGCCTCGCCCACAAGCGTATAGCGCGCGATGCAGCTGTAGACGAAAATGCTCTCGACCGAATGCGACGCGAGCACGCGGTTGTGGCGATTCGTGTCGTCGAGCATGTTTTCGATGTCGGCGAACCCGAACTGGACCTCCGTTCCCTCTTTGATGCCGCCGGCAAACGTCAGCGAACCGTCGTCGTGCACTTTCATCACGGCACGGGCGACCGTCACCCCGTCCTCTTCCTGGATCAGCGGGAACTCCAGGCCGATCGCCGGAAGCTTGTCCCGGACTTCGGAACCGAGGTAGCGGCGGTAAACGTCGATCGTCGGCTCGTTTTCCAGCGAATAGACACGGTTGCCTTTCACCTCGGTTACGCGGAATTTCTTGCCCAGGCCGCGCCAGTTCAGATCATAATAGCTGCCGACTTGCAGCTCGTCGCCGTAGAGCATCGCGACAGCAAAACCGTCATGGGTGATCCCCGACTCGTTAAACACGTAGGTTTTTGAGAACGTACGGTGATCCGATGCCAGCCCCCCGGCAATGGTCAGCCCGGGCGCGGCTTTGGACGCCGCCTTTGCGACCCGGTCGCCGTCAAGCGAAAAAGCGGTGGCAAGAATGATCGCGGCCTTCGGTGTCTCGTCCTCGATGCCCATCAGCGTTCCGAAAGCATCGGCAACGGCCCTTTCCGTCTCTTGCGGGTGGTCCGTCAGTACCGTACGGACCCGGCTGGCTTCGAAAGAGGATACGACAAAAAGGTCTTCCCCGCCGACCAGCCTTCCCTTCTCGATGGCAATGTCCGTGGTCATTCCGATCACCGCGGCCTGCGGCAGAACCTTTCCGACCCGCGCGATGAGCATCTCGATCCGCTCCGGGTCGATCGCTTCGGTAAAAATCTGGACCAGC
>JARROU010000079.1:0-5204 GCA_037383585.1 Campylobacterales bacterium
CCTATCTTGAACACGCCATAGAGCTCGGACGCAGTTTCATTCAGCCGAAATACTGGGGGAGCCGGGCCCTCGACTATCTGTGGCAGGGCATCGGCGCCTATCTGAAGCACCACCCCCATATCAAGTATATGATCGGGCCGGTAAGCATCAGCGGAAGCTATCCCTCCGCTGCCAAGGAGGCCCTCGTCTATTTCTACTCCCTCTATTTCGGCAGCGGGAAAGCGCTCGTATCCGCACGGGCCCCTTTCCACCTGTCGGCCATGGCACAGGAAGAAGGAAGTGCGCTGTTTACCGGGAAAGATTACGGGGAGGACTTCCGCCGTCTCAAAGAGTATCTGCGCGCGTTTAACGTCACCGTACCGACACTCTACAAGCAGTATGCCGAGCTCTGTGATGAGGACGGGATCCGGTTTATGGATTTCGGAATCGATGTGGAGTTCAACAACTGCATCGACAGCTATATTCTCGTGGATGTGTCAAAGATAAAAGAGAGCAAACGCAAACGCTACATCGACACCGAGTAGATGTTTCACGTGAAACAATCTCGGTACCCATCGGCATTAAAAGAATAAAACGGGTGCGGAAAGACCTTCCCGCCCTACTTCATCGCTGCCATCGCTTCGGCAATAAAATCCTCTTTGGAGACCAGGTCATATCGGATGCCGTCCAGGGTGAACGCTAAACGGTTTGCATGCAGAAGCAGTCGCCTGGCGCCGCTCTTTTCAATCCGTTCTTCATCACTGATCTCTTTATCGAGAAAACGGACGACATCCTCCTCGCGTTGCCCGTAGATCGGGTCTCCGACAATCGGATGTTTCACGTGAAACAAATGGACACGGATCTGGTGCTGCCGTCCCGTCAGGGGCTTTGCCTCCACAAGGGTCATATCAAGGTCCGGAAAATATTCCAGCACTTTGATCTCTGTTCTCGACGGCTTGCCCTCGACATGAACCTTCACGACCATCCGCACCAGGGACGAGTCATCCTCCCTGCGTATCAGGGGAGCACCGATGTTCATATCATGCTCGACTTTCCCGTGAACGATTGCAAGATAGCGCTTGTCCATCTCGCGGTTCTCAAACATCAGTTTGAGTTTCCGTTCGCTCTGTTTGTTTTTAGCCGCCAATAACAAACCGCTGGTCTCCTGGTCGATCCGGTGAGTAATGTTGGCATGGGGACCGTATCTGTGACGAATTTCATCGACCATACTGTAGGGAGTGTTCCGGTTCTGCGGATGCACCAAGACGCCGCTCGGTTTATCAAACAGCGCAAACGAATCGGTTTGGAATACCGGTGCCAATCCTCGCGATACCGGTTCAAACATAACACACTGAAACAAACCCTCGATTTCTCCTCCGGGATCCTTCATTGCCTCACCGTCGACAAAGAGCCGGCCTTTGGCGATGTAACGCTGAGCATCGCGTTGTGTGTAACCGAGTTCATGTATTAAAAACAGAAACGCTTTCGTCTTTTTCGGGGCAAAAAAATCTTTGAGAACGAACGGCAAATTAAACCCTTTATTAGTGTCTCTAGGCTATTATCTAATTTATATAAAGACGGCATTTTAGCATACTGACAGACGCGGTTAAACCTCGTTTTTTGTTACAAATGCCGACGGAAATGAGGATAGAGAATGGTTGAACGCTACGCCAGAGAAGAGATGTCATCCAAATGGACAATGCAGGCAAAATATCAGGCTTGGCTGGATGTCGAAAAAGCAGTGGTAAAAGCCTGGAACAAACTCGGGCTGATCCCGGATGAGGATGCGAACAAGATTGTTGAGAACGCCGGATTCAGTGTCGAGCGCATTGATGAAATCGAAAAAGTCACGCGCCACGATCTGATCGCCTTTACGACTTCCGTTGCCGAAACCCTCGGCGACGAGAGCCGATGGTTCCACTACGGAATGACCTCTTCCGACACCATCGATACCGCCGTCGCGCTGCAGATGAAAGACTCCCTTGCCCTGATCATCGAAGACGTAAAGATGGTAATGGAATCGATCAAGAAACGTGCCCAAGAGCACAAAATGACGCTGATGGTCGGCCGCTCCCACGGCATCCACGGCGAACCAATCACCTTCGGTCTCGTTCTGGCCGTCTGGTACGACGAAATGCACCGCCATCTCAAGAACCTCGAGGAGACGATGGAGGTCATTTCCGTCGGACAGGTTTCCGGCGCGATGGGCAATTTTGCACACGCCCCGCTCGAACTCGAAGAGTATACCTGTGAAGAGCTGGGACTCAAACCGGCTCCGGCTTCCAACCAGGTCATCCAGCGCGACCGTTATGCGCGTCTCGCCACCTCGCTCGCACTGATGGCCAGCAGCATCGAAAAGTTTGCCGTACAGGTGCGCCACTGGCAGCGCACGGAAGTCTACGAGGTCGAAGAGTTCTTCGCCAAAGGGCAGAAAGGCTCTTCCGCGATGCCGCATAAGCGCAACCCGATCCTTACGGAGAACATCACCGGACTGGCACGGATGATCCGCGCCTATTCCATCCCGGCAATGGAGAACGTCTCACTGTGGCACGAACGCGACATCTCCCACAGTTCGACGGAACGCTTCTGGCTGCCGGACGCCTTCATTACTTCCGACTTCATGCTGCACCGTATGAACAACGTCATTGCGAACATGGTCGTTTATCCGGAAAACATGATGAAAAACCTCAACCTCACCGGCGGGCTTGTCTTCTCCCAGCGCGTCTTGCTCGAGCTGCCCAAACAGGGTGTGAGCCGCGAAGACGCCTACCGCATCGTGCAGCGCAATGCCATGAAAGTATGGGAAGGGCTCCAGCAGGGAAAACCGGCGCTCAACGAGAAAGGCGAGAGCCTCTATCTGCAGTACCTGCTCAGTGACGAAGAGCTGAGAAACAGCCTTGACGAAGCACAGATCCGCGAATGCTTCAACTATGACTACTATACAAAAAATGTGGATAAAATTTTCGCACGCGTATTTGGCAAATAACAAACGATTTGGAATATAATTTCCTTACCTGTAATGCTCTGTTTCAGCAGAATGTTACATAAGGAAATTGTATGATACTCACCAAGATCAAACTGAAAGTTTTCAAGCTGTTCAGTTTCGAATTCATACATGACTATCAGTAAGGGCAAAACATGATCACGATCATCAAACGTAACGGGCGCAGAGAGCCTCTTGATATCACCAAAATCCAAAAGTATACCTCCGCAGCGGTCCAAGGACTCACAAACGTGAGCCAGAGTGAGCTGGAGGTTGACGCACAGATCCAGTTTCGCGACGGGACGACGTCCCGGGAGATCCAGGAGACACTGATCAAAACCGCCGTCGACAAGATCGACGTCGATGCACCTAACTGGACGTTTGTCGCGTCACGCCTGTTCTTGTTCGATCTGTATCATCGTGTCAACGGTTTTACCGGCTACTGCAAACTGCAGGCCTATTTTGAAAAAGGAGAAGCGGAAGGCCGTATCCTGTTGGGCCTCCGCGACAAATATGACCTGGAAGACCTCGACGCCTACATCGATCCGGAACGCGACCTCCAGTTCACCTACCTCGGGATCCGCACGCTGTATGACCGCTACCTGATCAAAGACCGCAACGGGAACCCGATCGAACTGCCCCAGCACATGTTTATGGCCGTCGCGATGTTCCTGGCCCAGAACGAGGAGAATCCGCAGGAATGGGCGAAGAAGTTTTATGACATGATCTCCAAGTTCGAGGTCATGATGGCGACCCCTACCCTCTCCAACGCCCGGACGACGCGCCACCAGCTCAGCTCGTGCTATATCGGCTCGACCCCGGACAACATCGAGGGGATCTTCGATTCGTACAAAGAGATGGCCCTGCTTTCCAAATTCGGCGGCGGGATCGGCTGGGACTGGACACAGGTCCGCTCGATGGGCTCCTACATCGACGGCCATAAAAACGCCGCCGGCGGCACCGTGCCGTTTTTGAAAATCACCAACGACATCGCCATTGCCGTCGACCAGCTCGGAACCCGTAAAGGGGCCATTGCCGTCTACCTCGAACCATGGCACATGGACATCATCGACTTCCTCGATCTGAAGAAAAACTCCGGTGAAGAGCGCCGCCGTGCCCACGACCTCTTCCCGGCACTCTGGATCAACAACCTCTTTATGAAACGGGTGCAGGAAGACGGCATCTGGACGACCTTCGATCCGCTCGAATGCAAAGAGCTCTCTGAACTGCACGGCGAAGCGTTTGAAAAACGTTATCTCGAACTCGAACGTGACGAAAGCATCATCAAAGAGCGTCTTAAGGCCAAAGACCTCTGGAAAAAGATCCTGACCAGCTATTTTGAAACCGGCAGCCCGTTCCTCTGCTTCAAAGACAACGCTAACAAAGCGAACCCGAACGATCACTACGGCGTGATCCGCAGTTCGAACCTCTGTACGGAGATCTTCCAGAACACCCAGCCCAACCACTACCTGATCAAACTCAAATTCGAAGACGGTGATTTCATCACCTACGAAGAGGACGAGCTGGTCAAGGTCGACAGCGGAATCGAAAAACCGGCCAAGAAGGTCACGGCACTCGACAGCATCGGCGGACGCCAGATCTTCATCGTCGAAAAAGAGAAGGTCGACGGTGCGACTGCCGTCTGTAACCTCGCCTCCGTCAACCTCTCGCGCGTCCACAGCAAAGAAGACATCGACCGCATCGTCCCGGTCGCCATCCGCGCGCTTGACAACGTCATCGACCTCAACTTCTACCCGCTGGAGAAAGTCAAGCGTACCAATCTGCGCAGCCGTTCCATCGGCCTCGGCGTGATGGGCGAAGCGCAAATGCTGGCCCAGTCTGGCATCAGCTGGGGAAGCCAGGAGCACTTCGACAAGATCGACGAAGTGATGGAAGCGGTCAGCTACAACGCCATCAAAGCCTCTTCCGATCTCGCCGTCGAAAAAGGCTGCTACCCCGAGTTCGAAGGTTCCAAATGGAGCCGCGGCATTCTGCCGATGGACCACGCAAACGCCGAGGTAAGCAACCTGGTCGACCGCGGCGGGCTGTTCGCCCCGAACTACGATTGGGAAAGCCTGCGCGAAACGCTCAAATCGCAGGGCATGCGCAACGGCTACCTGATGGCGATCGCCCCGACCTCTTCCATCTCCATCCTGACCGGTACGACGCAGACCATCGAGCCGGTCTACAAACGCAAGTGGTACGAAGAGAACCTTTCCGGCCTCATCCCGGTGTGTGCGCC